>DATFAJ010000081.1:0-4216 GCA_035254745.1 Candidatus Methylomirabilota bacterium
ACCTGCGTCCAAGAAACGAGCGGCCGAGCCTTGCAATGGGCGAGCGGGCTTTGCTAGTCTCGACGCAGCAGCCGAGCGTTCACCGCGAGGTCCGTCTCCGTGAGTCCAGGCCCTACCCGCCTCTCCGCCATCGTGGAGGCCGTCCGCGACTTCGTCGACCGGGACGTGCGGCCCGCGGCCTCCGCCCTCGAGCACGCCGACCGGTACCCGCGGGACATGGTCGAGCGCATGAAGCGGATGGGCCTCTTCGGGGCCCTGGTCCCCGCCGAGTACGGCGGCCTCGGCCTCGACGTCACCACCTACGCCCGGATCATCGAGGAGCTCTGCCGCGGCTTCATGTCCCTGGCCGGGGTCATCAACAGCCACACCATGGCCGCGCTCATCGTCCTCCAGCACGGCACCGAGGAGCAGCGCCTGCGCCTGCTGCCCCGCTTCGCCAGCGGCCAGGCCCGCGGCGGGCTCTGCCTCACCGAGCCCCACGCCGGCTCGGACGTGCAGGCCATCCGGACGGTGGCCCGCCGGGACGGCGACCGGTACCTGATCTCCGGCTCCAAGATGTTCGTGACCAACGGCCGGGAGGGTAATACCTTCGCGCTCCTCGCGCTCACCGAGCCCGACGCCCGGCCGCGCCACCGCGGCATGTCCTGCTTCATCGTGGAGAAGGGCGCCCCCGGGCTCGAGGTCGTCAAGTCCATCGCCAAGCTGGGCTACAAGGGGGTCGACACCGCGGAGCTGGTCTTCGACGGCTTCCCCTGCCCGGTCGCCAACCTGGTGGGCGGGGTCGAGGGCCGCGGCTTCAAGCACGTGATGTCGGGGCTCGAGACGGGCCGGATCAATATCGCGGCGCGCGCGGTCGGGGTGGCCCAGGCCGGCCTGGACGAGGCGGTCCGGGTGGCGCGGGCGCTGCCGGAGCCGCCCGCGGCCCTGGCCGACATCGCCACCCGGGTGGAGTCGGCGCGCCTCGTCACCTACTGGGCCGCCGCCATGAAGGACCGGGGCGACCGCTGCGACCTGGAGGCCGGCATGGCCAAGCTCCACGCCTCCGAGGCCGCCCAGGAGGTGGCGGTCGAGGCCATGCGGATCGAGGGGGCCCGCGGCCAGCTCGCCTCCGGCCTCGCGGAGCGGCTCTACCGCGACGCCCCGCTCATGATCATCGGCGAGGGCACCAACGAGATCCAGCGGCTCATCATCTGCCGCAACCTCCTCGAGCGCTACGGCGAGCGGCCGGGGGCGCTGACCAGCCGGGACGATCTCCCCGAGGAGCAGCGCCTGCTGGTGCTGGCGGTGCGGCAGGCGGTGGAGAAGGACGTCGCCCCGGTGATCCACGACTACGACACGGGCCGCCGGGACCTGGAGCCGCTGGTCGGCCACCTGAGCGAGCTCGGCATCTTCGGCGCGCTCGCCGAGCCCGAGCACGGCGGGCTCGGCCTCTCGCTCGCCACCACCGCGATGATCGTGGAGGAGGTGGCCCGCGGCTCGGCCACGCTGGCCACCTGGCTGGCCGCGCAGCTCGCGGCCACCCTCGCCATCGCGCGCCACGCGCCGCGCGACGTGCGCGAGCGGCTGATCCCCCCGATGACCCGGGGCGAGCGCTGGACCGCCCCGGTCGTCGGCCCGTCGATCGGGGCGCGACGCGCCGGCGCGGACTGGGTCCTGACCGGCCCCGCGCCGGTGGTGGCCAACGCGGCCCGGGCCAAGCTCTTCCTCGTCAACGCCGCCCTCGAGGACGGCCGGAGCCGCTGCTTCGTGGTGGAGGCGGGGCGCGCCGGCCTCACGGTGGGCCTGGCCGCCGACACGGTCGGCCTGCGCGGCCTGGGCGCGGCGGACGTGGTCCTGGTCGGCGCGCGGCTGAGCGCGGCGGCGGCCCTCCGCGAGGGCGCCGAGACCCTGCTCGAGGCGGTGAGCAGCGTGGGCGCCGCGGCCACCGCGGTCGGGCTGGCCCAGGCCGCCTTCGAGGCCGCGCTCCGCTACTCGCAGCAGCGCTCGACCTTCGGGCAGCCCATCTGCCAGCACCAGGCCATCCAGCTCAAGCTGGCCGACATGGCGACCCGCATCACCGCCGCGCGCCTGCTCACCGGTCGGGCGGCCGGGCGGCTCGACGTGGACTCGCGCGACGACGCGGGCGCGACGATGGCCCGGCTCTCCGCCGCCGAGACCGCCTACGCGGTGAGCCTCGAGGCCATGCGCATCCACGGCGGCTACGGCTACACCAGCGAGTTCCCGGTCGAGCGCTACTACCGCGACGCGGCCTCGCTCCTGCTGGGGCCGCGCGAGCCGGCGGCCGAGCGGCGCCGGCTCGCGGCCCGCTGGCTCGCCACGCAGACCCCGTGAGCTACGGGCGCTACTTCGAGGAGTTCAGCGCCGGCCAGGAGTTCACCCACTGGCCGGGGCGCACCATCACCGAGGCGGACTGCACCTGGTTCGCGCTCCTCACCATGAACCAGCACCCGCTCCACTCCGACGCCCACTACGCGCAGACCCACACCCAGCACAAGCAGCGGGTGGTGATGGGACCGCTCGTCTACAGCGTGGTGATCGGCATGACGGTGGCCGACATCTCGGGGCGGGCCATCGCCAACCTGGAGGTCGACGCGCTCAAGCACGAGAAGCCCACCTTCATCGGCGACACCCTCTACGCGCGCACCCGAGTGCTCGAGCTGCGGGAGTCGAGCCGGGGCGACCGCGGCATCGTCACCGTCGCCACCGAGGGCTTCAACCAGCGGGGCGAAGTGGTCTGCTCGTACATCCGAAAAGTGCTCGTGCCGAAGAAGAGCCACGCCACCCTCGGCGAGGGCCGGCTGCCCTACTGACATGGCCCGCCCGCCGCTCGACGGGGTGCGCATCCTCGCGGTGTCGCAGTTCGGGGCCGGACCTTTCGGCACCCAGGTGCTCGCCGACCTGGGCGCCGACATCATCAAGGTCGAGGATCCCGGGGTCGGAGGAGACAGCGCGCGTTACGTGCCGCCGTTCCAGGGCGAGGGCGACTCTCCCTACTTCCAGTCCTTCAACCGCGGCAAGCGGTCGGTCTCGCTCAACCTGCGCCACCCCGACGGCCAGGCCGTCTTCCGTGACCTGGTGCGCGTCTCCGACGCGGTCTTCAACAACGCGCGCGGCGACCTGCCCGACAAGCTCGGGCTCACCTACGAGGCGCTCCGGGACGCCAACCCGCGCATCGTCTGCTGCTCGCTCACCGGCTACGGCCGCACCGGCCCGCGCGCGGGCGAGCCCGCCTTCGACTACCTGGTGCAGGGCTACGCCGGATACATGTCGGTGACCGGGGAGCCCGACGGGCCGCCCGGCAAGTGCGGGGTCTCGGTGATCGACTTCGCGGGCGGCTACGCCGGGATGGTGGGGCTGATGGTCGGGCTCTTCGACGCCCAGCGCACCGGGATCGGCCGCGACGTGGACGTCTCGCTCCTCGACACCGCGGTCAGCATGCTCTCCTACTTCGCGATCTGGACCCTCAACCGCGACTGGACCGCGGAGCGCACCCGCGACTCGGCCCACCAGACCCTCGTCCCGGCCCAGAACTTCCCCACCCGCGACGGCTGGATCGTGGTGTTCTGCAACAAGGACAAGTTCTGGCGGGACCTGGTGGAGACCCTCGGCGTCCCGGAGCTGGCCGAGGACGCGCGCTTCGCCACCTTCGCGGACCGCTTCGACCACCGCGAGACGCTCCTGCCGCTCCTGCGCGCGCGATTCGAGACCCGCACCACCGCCGACTGGCTCGATCGCCTCCGCGGGCGCGTGCCGTGCGCCCCGGTCAACGACGTGCGCCAGGCCCTGGCCGACCCGCAGGTGCTGGCCCGGGACATGATCGTCGAGGTCGAGCACCCCGAGTTCGGAACCCTGCGCGAGGTGCGGAGCCCGGTGCGCACCGAGGGGGAGATCCGACAGCCGCGGCGCGCCCCGCGGCTGGGCGAGCACACCGACTCGATCCTGCGCGACGTGCTGGGCTACGGCGACGGCACGATCACCCGCCTCCGCTCGGCCGGAGTCATCGGATAGCGGCGCTCGGGCATGGCCTACTCGATCACCTGATCCGCCCGCTGCAGGAGCGACGGCGGGATCGTCAGCCCGAGGGCCTTGGCGGTCTTGAGGTTGATCACCAGCTCGAACTCGGTGGGTTGCTCGACGGGCAGATCGGCCGGCTTGGCGCCCTTCAGGATCCTGTCCACGTAGGTAGCCGCGCGTCGGTACAGCTGGGGAACGCTTG
>DATFAJ010000082.1:0-6366 GCA_035254745.1 Candidatus Methylomirabilota bacterium
CCTTCCCGGTGACCGGGCCGATGCGCCTCGGGGTGATCCCGATGGGGAGCGCGGACGGCCTGCGCTGGCTCCACGCCGGGCGCGTGCTCGTGCGGGGCTGCGCGGTGCCCCTGATCGGCGCGCCCTCGCTCGAGCACACCCGCATCGACCTCACCGCGGTACCCGATGCCGCGGTGGGCGACGAGGTCGTCATCATCGGCCGTCAGGGTGAACGCGAGATCACCGCCGCCGAGGTGGCCGCCCACCACGGCCTGGGTCTCCACCACGTCGCCACCACGGTAGGGCCCCGCGTCGCCCGCATCTACCACTGCGCCTGATGGGGTCAGGTCTTACATTCCGACATTTCGGGACATCGAGGAGGATCGCGGCATGCCCAAGGTCCTGACCGAAGCCCAGATCGAGACGTACGAGCGCGACGGCTGCCTCTCCCCGGTGCGGGCGATGAGCGCCGAGCGGGCGCGACACTACCGCGAGAAATTCGAGGCGCTCGAGGCGCGCGTGCCCGACATCAAGAAGATGAAGACCAAGTCGCACCTGCTGTGCCCGTGGGTGCTGGAGATCGCCGAGGATCCGCACATCCTCGACATCTTCGAGGACCTGGTCGGCCCGAACCTCCGCTGCTGGAGCATGGCCTGGCGGGTGAAGAAGGCCGACGGGGAGACCTTCGCGGGCTGGCACCAGGACTCCGCGTACGGGGCGGCGCGGCCGGTGGTGCTGGGCGGGCTCGCGCTCTCCAACTGCGGCGTCACCCAGGGCTGCCTGCGCGGGGTGCCGGGCTCGCACAAGTGGGGCATCCTCAAGCACGACGAGAAGGACGACCCCAAGAGCATCCTCGCCAAGGGACAGTTCATCATCGACCAGTTCGACGAGTCCAAAGCGGTGGACTTTCCGCTCGAGCCCGGCGAGATGGTGATGTTCGACAACTCGCTGGTGCACGGCTCGGGGACGAACCTCGGCCCCGACCGCCGCTTCCTGCTCCTGGTCGAGATGGTGCCGACCTGGGCCAAGCCGGCGCGCGTGCGTCAGTCGGCCATGCTGCTGCGCGGCCAGGACACCTCGGGCAACTTCGACGACGAGCCGCGCCCCGACGCCGAGTGGTCGGACTACGCGGTCGGGAACTGGAACCGGGTGGTCGAGTCGCGCGCCAAGCTCATCTTCGAGGACAGCAAGGTCGCCCCCAGCGTCGCCTACGGCGGCACCCGCGCCGCGACGTAGAACGGGGTCAGGGTCTTACATTCCGACAGTTTCATCGCCTCCCGCGACGTGACGCGCTTGGCGAAAATGTCGGAATGTAAGACCTGACCCCTTCCTTCACTGACCCCTTCCTTCAGCTCGCGGGGTGGGTCCGGGCCCAGTGGCGGGCGATGTCGACGCGGCGGGTGAACCAGACGTCGCGGTGGCCCGCGATGTAGTCGAGCGCGCGCTCGAGGCCCGCGGCCCGTGACGGGTGGCCGATCAGCCGCAGGTGCAGGCCGAGCGACATCATCTTGGGCTGGCTCTGGCCCTCGTGGTAGAGCACGTCGAAGCCGTCCTTCACGAACGTGAAGTAGTCGCTGGCGGTGAAGAAGCCGCCGCTGCCGAACTTGGAGTCGTTCGCGGTGAGGCTGTAGGGGACGACCAAGTGCGGTTTGTCGTTCACGCGGAGCCAGTACGGCAGCTCGTCGTTGTAGGCGTCGGAGTCGTAGAGGAAGCCGCCCTCCTCCACCAGCAGCCGCCGGGTGTTCACGCTCGGGCCGTAGCGGCAGTACCAGCCGAGCGGCCGCTCGCCCACCGTCTTCTTCATCGACTCGACCGCCTTGCGGATGTGCTCGCGCTCCTCCGCCTCGGACAGCTCGTAGTGCTTGACCCAGCGCCACCCGTGCGAGCACACGTCCCACCCCGACTCCCGGATGGCGGCGGCGACCGCGGGGTTGCGCTCCAGCGCGAGCGCGCAGCCGAAGACGGTCAGCGGCAGGTTGCGCTCCTTGAACAGCCGGTGCACGCGCCAGAAGCCCACCCGGCTGCCGTACTCGAACATGCCCTCGGCGGCGAGGTCGCGCCCCTTCACCCCGTAGCTGGCGGCGCCCGATTCGGTGAGGGTCCCCTCCGAGAAGCCGTCGTCGTGCGCGTTGTACTCCGACCCCTCCTCGTAGTTCATCACGAAGTTGACCGCGATCCGCGCCTCGCCCGGCCAGTGCGGGTGAGGGGGATTGCCGCCGTAGCCGACGAGGTCGCGGGGGAAGCCGGTGGCCATGACTCAGGGCTCCTGGGGGAGGACGACGGTGAGCGGCGTGGTCACCGGGACGAACTCCTCGTCGCCCGCGGTGCCGTCGCGCCACATGAGCACCGCGAAGGTCGCGGGCCCGTCCAGCACGGTCAGCGGGTGGTGCCAGGTGCCCATGGCGTAGGTGACGCCCTGGCCGGCGCGGGCCACGAACGCGCGCAGGCGCGAGAGGTCGGGCCCGCCGCCCGGCGCGTCGAGGGTGGCGAGCACCAGGTAGCGCGAGACGTGGAGCGGGATGAAGGTCTGCGAGGAGTGCTCGTGCCGCTCGAGCACGGACACCTCGAGCGGGAGCCCGCCCTTGGGCGCCACCGTGGCGACGGAGAGCGAGACCGGCGCGTGCGGGCGGCCGCTCGCCAGCGTGTCGCTCACGTAGGCGCGGCCCGGGGCCGGGGTGCCTTCCAGCACGGTGCCGAACGGTTTGAAGGCCTGGGCGGTGAGAGGCTCGGCGACGATGCGCATGGGTCGCGCGCATCCTACCATACGGATGGCCGCACGGACGGCGCCCGGGTTATGCTCCGGGCGGGCGCCGGACGATCGCGCGCCCCATCTCGCATCGAGGAGATCGGCATGCGCTACCGTCCGTTCGGTCGGACCGGGCTGCAGGTGTCGGTGGTGGGCTTCGGCTGCTGGCCGATGGCGGGCGACCGCTACGGCGCGATCGAGGACGACGAGGCGATCCGCGCGATCCACCGCGCGCTCGACCGGGGCGTCAACTGCGTCGACACCGCGCCCGCCTACGGCGCCGGCCACTCCGAGGAGGTGGTGGCCCGCGCGCTCGAGAAGCGGCGCCGGGACGTGATCCTGGTCACCAAGTGCGGGGTGAAGGTGCCGCCGCCCGGCCAGCTCGGGCCGCTGCGCGACGCGAGCCGGGCCAACATCCTGCGCGAGGTCGACGCGAGCCTGAAGCGCCTGCGCACCGACTGGGTCGACGTGCTGCTGGTGCACTGGCCGGACGCGGCCATCCCGTTCGAGGAGACGATGCGCGCGCTCGACGAGGTGGTGGCCTCCGGCCGCGCGCGCTTCGTGGGGGTTTCCAACTTCACCGGCGCGATGCTGGCCGAGTGCCTGCGCACGCGGCGCGTCGACGTCTCGCAGGTCGGCTACCACATGCTCGACCGCCGGCAGGAGCAGGAGACCTTCCCGCTCTGCCTCCGCGAGGGCATCGGGGTGATGGGCTACGGCTCGCTCGGCCACGGGCTGCTCACCGGGGCCTTCACCGCCGCCACCGCGTTCGACCCGGCGCGCGACTGGCGCGCGGGCGGGGTCGCCTTCGGCCAGCCGATCTTCCGCGGCGACAACCTCAAGACGAACGTGGCGGTGGTGGACCGCATCCGCCGCGAGATCGCGGAGCCGCGCGGGGTGACGGTGAGCCAGGTCGCGCTCGCCTGGGTGCTCGCCAACCCCGCGGTCAGCACCGCGCTGGTGGGCGCGCGCACCCCCGCCGAGGTGGACGCCAACGACGCGGGCGCCGAGCTCGAGCTGTCGGCGGGCGAGCGCGCCCGGATCGACGCGATCCTCGCGGGGGCGGCCGGGCGGGTGCGGGAGTTCACCCCGCTGCGGCCGGCGATGGAGCCGTGGGGCGCGGAGCTGCCCGTGGCTACTTGATCGACATGTCGTAGGCGCGGATCAGCTCGTCGCTGCGCGCCTTCCAGTTGAGGCGCCGGTTGGCCCCGTAGAGGTCGATCTGCTGGTAGAGGGGGATCGCGGGGACCTCCTCGATCCAGAGCTTGTTGATCCGCTGGTACTGGGCGTAGCGCTTCTTCTCGTCCATCTGCGACTGCGCCTCGTCCACCATCGCGTTGAAGTCTTCGTTGAGCCAGTTGACGAAGATGCCGGGCGACTTGAAGAGCGGCACGTAGATCGCCTCGGCGTCCATCGATGGATGCCCCCAGCCGATGAGCCAGACCGGGCCGGCCTTGTGGACGTAGACCATGTTGTTGAGGTAGTTCACGAACTCGTAGGTCCGGAGCGTGGTCTTGATCCCGGCCTTGGTGAGCTGGCCCGCGACCGCCTCCCCGACCTCCTTGTCGCGGACGTAGCGGCCCTGCGGGCCGTTCAGCACGATCTCGAGGCCGTTGGGGTAGCCGGCCTCGGTGAGGAGCTTCTTGCTCCGGGCCAGGTCCTGCTTGATCGGCTTGAGCGAGGCGTCGTAGCCGAAGTGCATGCTCGGCAGCATGGTGGCCACCCGCACCGCCTTGCCGTCCATCACGCCCTTGATGATCTCGTCGGCGTCGATCGCGTAGGCGAGCGCCTGGCGGACCCGCTTGTCCGCGGTCGGCCCCGCGTACGGGCCGGTGGGCTTGTGGGCCGCGTCCATCTGGTGGGTGTAGATCATGAGCTGGATGGTGCGGATGGACGGCGCGGTGCTGAGGTAGATCTTGGGGTGCTTCTCGATGATGCCGGCCAGGTGGGGCGGGATGTTCACCGCCACGTCGATCTCGCCGTTCTGTAGCGCGGCCACCCGCACCGCGTCGTCGGGGATCGGCTTGAACACGATGGTCTTGATCTTGGCCGCCCCGCCCCAGTAGCCGGGGAAGGCCTCCATCACGATCTCCTCGTCCTTCGACCAGCTGACGAACTTGTACGGGCCGGTGCCGATGGGGTTCCGGGAGATGGCGGCCGGGTCCTTGCCCGCGTACTCCTTGGGCGGATACATCGCGGCCTGGCGCAGGGCGATGTGGCTCAGGAAGACCGGCCACGGCTTCTTGGTGTGGATCCGCACCGTGTAGGGATCCACGATCTCCACCCGATCGATCGGCGCGAAGGAGGAGGAGCCGCGCAGCTTGTTGGCCGGGTTGACGAGGCGCTCGATGCTGAACTTCACCGAGTCGGCGTTGAAGTCCTCGCCATTGTGGAACTTGACGCCCCGACGGAGCTTGAACTCCCACACCGTCGGCGCCACCAGCTTCGGCATCTCGGCCGCGAGCGCGGGCACCAGCTTGAGGTGCTGATCACGCTCGAGCAGCGACTCGAACATCTGCGCCCCCACGTTCGACGCCGGCTGCTCCTGCTGGTGCATCATGTCGAGCGTGGTGGGGTCCACGCCCTGCGCGATCACCACCCGGCCCTCGGGCGCCGCCTGCGCCACCGCCGGGCCCAGCGCCACGCCGACCAGAACCACCGCCATCCGCCACTGCACCATGGGTGACTTCCTCCGTTGGGGTCAGGTCTTACATTGCGACATTTCGCGCCGCCGATCGGTCAGGTCCACCATGAAAATGTCGGAATGTAAGACCTGACCCCGTCACTGGGCGAGGGCGCCGCCGTCGATGACCAGCTCGCTGCCGGTCATGTAGGAGGAATCGTCGGAGGCGAGGTAGAGCACGGCGCTCACGATCTCGGCCACCGTGCCCATCCGCCGCAGCGGCACGCGCTGCAGGCGCTTCTCCATCGCGTCGCGGTCGCGGAAGGCGCTGTGGAACATCTCGGTGTCGACCGGCCCGGGGTGGACGGAGTTGCAGCGGATCTTGTCCTTGGCGTGCTGGGACGCGGTCACCTTGGTGAAGATCCGGATCGCGCCCTTGCTCGCCGCGTAGGCCGGCTCCTGGTGCAGCGACTGGCCGATGCCGGCCACCGAGGAGATGTTCACGATGGAGCCGCCGCCCGACCGGCGCATGGCCGGGATCGCGTACTTGGTGCCGAGGAAGACGCCCTTGGCGTTGACCGCCATCACCTGGTCCCACTCCGCGGCGGTGCGGTCCTCGATCGACACCTTCGGGATCACGATCGCCGCGTTGTTGACCAGGACGTCGAGCCGGCCGTGGCGATCGACCGCGGTCTGCACCGCGGCGCGCCAGTCCGCCTCGCTGGTCACGTCCAGGTGGAGATACGTGGCCTCGCCGCCGCTCGCCCGGATGGCGGCCTCCACCTTCCGGCCCTCGTCGTCGCGGATGTCGCCGAACACGACCCGGGCGCCTTCGCGGGCGAAGGTCTCTGCCTCCGCCGCGCCCTGCCCCCGAGCGCCACCGCTGATCAGCGCGACCTTCCCGTCCAGCTTTCCCATCGCGTTCTCCCTGGTCAGCCGCCCCCACCCATCGGAATTGCCGACGCCGCCCGGTGCTTGCGCAGATAGTAGTCCGATCGGGTTGGATGAGTGGCAGAAA
>DATFAJ010000083.1:0-11169 GCA_035254745.1 Candidatus Methylomirabilota bacterium
GCGTTCATCAGCGGGCTACTGGGCACCTCGCTACTGGGCCTTGAGACGGATGTCCTCGTAGGCCGGGAAGGCGTACACCGGGATCGCGTTGATGGTGTGCTCGGCGACGCGGGGCCCGACCCCGATGAGGCCGCGCAGGTCCATGATCGGGGCGAACATCACCCGGTCCACCGTCGCCTGCTGGATGCGGTGGAGGAGGGCCTCGCGGCGGGCCGGGTCGCGCTCGCGCGCCTGTTGCAGGAACAGCTCGTCGAGATCGGGGTAGCCCCCGTAGGCGGCGGCGCCCTTGGAGTAGACGAACGACTCCACGCGGCTCGCCGCGTTGCCCGAGTTCCCCACCGCCACCAGGAAGAGGCCGCGGAGCTTCTTCTCCTGCCAGTCCGCGTAGAACGCGGCGCGCTCGGTGGGGCGCATCCGCACCCGGATCCCGACCGCGTTGAGGTTGTTGAGCGCGGCGTCGCCGACGGTGGAGAAGCCGGGGATCGCGGTGAAGGTGCCCGCGTCGAGGCCCCGCGGGTAGCCGGCCTCGGCGAGCAGCTGCTTGGCCTTCTGCGGATCGTAGGCGGGTGGCGGGACCTGGAGCGCGAAGTCCATCACCCGCGGCACGAAGACCCCGGTGGGCGGGCAGTGCCCGAGGCAGGCGGCCTCGTTCGTCCCCTTGCGGTCGAGCGCGTAGTTGACGGCCAGGCGCAGCCGCCGGTCGGCCCAGGGCGACTTCGGATCCCACTGGTCCGCGAACTCGATCCAGAAGATCGAGGCGTGCCGCGTGGCCACGAGCTGCAGGCGCGGATCGTGGGTGACCGCCTCCGCCTCGGGCCCGTCGAGGAACAGCGCGTAGTCGGTTTCGCCGCTCTTGAGCATGGTCAGGCGCGTGGTGCTGTCCGGCACGCTCTTCATGACGAGGCGCTTGACGTAGGGCACGTGCCGCCAGTAGCCCGGGAAGGCCTCGAAGGTGATGTCCACGCCCGGCCGCTGGCCGACGAACTTGTACGGGCCCGCTCCCACCGGCCGCTGGCGGAATCCGTCGGCCCCGACCTGCTCGACGTACTTGCGGGGCAGCACGATCCCGGCCGCGGTCGCGGTCGTGCCGTAGAAGGTCATGAAATCGGGCCAGGGCTCCTTGAGATGGAAACGGACGACGGTCGGGTCCACGACCTCGACCTGTCGCACGCGCGCCCGGAACTCGCGGGCTCCCGCGCCCTGGTAGCGCTCGAAGCTCCACTTGACGTCGTCGGTGGTCAGCGGGTCGCCGTTGTGGAACTTGAGGCCGCGCCGCAGCCGGAACTCGTAGACGAGCCCGTCGGCGCTCTCGGTCCACGACTCCGCCAGGCTCGGGCCCATCTTCTGGCCCGGCAGCGGCCGCACGAGCGCGTCGTGGATCGCGTAGAGCACGCCGAAGGGCGTGATCTGGGCGGGCGCGGTCGAGGGGTCGAACCAGGTCGGGGCGAGCGTGACGTGGAAGGAGACCGTGACCTCTGCGGCCGGAGCCTCCGCCGCGGCCGCGGAGCCGGCCAGCGCGAGCAGCACGATCAGGAGCGGGCCCGCGAGACGATCGACTCTGAGCATCGGCGGTCCTCCTCTGGGTCCTCAGGCGTACGAGAAGGCGCGCCGGGGGTTGTCGACCAGCAGGGTCTGGATGGTCCGGTCGTCGGCGCCCCGGTCGCGCAGGCGGGGAATCACGTTGACGAGCAGGTGGTGATAGCCGAAGCCGCCCCACTTCGTGAGGCAGTGCTTGTAGGCGATGTCGTGGGACATGAGGATCTGGGGCAGGTGGCCGCGCTCGATCAGGAACAGGATCTGCCGCATCCGCTCGCCGTCGTTCGGCATGTCGAAGGCGGGATTGTACGGGTAGTAGGACGTCTCGAGGCCGAAGAGGTCGTACTCGAGGCGCACCCCGGTGGCGGCGAGCTCGAGGAGGACCGCGCGGTCGGCGATGGTGCGCTCGACGTGGCACATGATCGTGCGCTCGAGGTCGGCGCCCTCTTTTCGGATGAAATCGACGATCCCGAGCGGCAGCCGCTCGTGGCGGCCGGGGTGGATCATGAGGGCGGCGCCGGTCTCACGCTGGGCCGCGACCGCCGCGCGCACGACCTTCTTCTCGTTGTCGGTCCAGGGCCAGGTGGTGCCGATCTCGCCGATGAAGCCGGCCCGCACCCCGGTGCCGTCCACCCCGACCGTGAGGTCGGCGACCAGCTCGCGCGCGATGTCGTCGACGGTCCGGGCGTCCATGCCGGGCGGGTGAGCCGCCGCGACGTAGTAGCCCGAGCCCATGATGATGTTGAGCCCGGTGGCGCGGGCCAGCCGCGCCAGCGCGAGCGGGTCGCGCGCGAGGCCGCGATTGGTCGGGTCCACGAAGGTCTGGCCGCCCGCGAGCTTGAAGAGCAGGGCCTCGTCGCGGGCCACCGCCTCGTCCAGCAGCTGGAGGTTGTCGAGGTTGGAGCTGAAGTGGTGCCGCACCCAGCCGAGGTTGGCCAGGCTCACCGGCTGCCGGGAGAGCCCGCGCTCGGCGCCGGCGGCGGGCTGGCGGAACATGACCGCGAAGTCGATCAGGAGATGCTCGTGGGGCAGGGTGATGCCCATCGCGTCCCCCGCGATGGGGCCGAGCACGGTCTGGGCCCGGCCGGCGAGAGAGGGAGTCGCCACTCAGATCCCCGCGTACCACTCGTAGCCGCGGTCTTCCCAGTAGCCGCCGCGGCCGCGGGCGATGTGGCCGAAGCCGGCCACGACCTCGACCGCGGTCACGTACTTCGCCATCTTGTAGCCGAGCTGCCGCTCGACGCGCAGCCGGAGCGGGGCGCCCTGGGCCACCGGGAGCGCCTGGTCGTTCATCTCGTAGGCGAGGATCGTCTGCTCGTGGTAGGCGTCCTCGAGGTCGAGGCTCTCGTAGTAAAGCTCGCCCGAGCCCTCCATCGTGTCCGCGCAGCGGATCACCACGTACCGGGCCTCCGGCCGGACGCCGGCCGCGTCGAGGAGGGTGCCGAGCCGCACGCCGGTCCACTTGGCGATCGCGCTCCAGCCCTCCACGCAGTCGTGGCGGGTGACCTGGGTGCGGGCGGGGAGGCGGCGCAGCTCGGCGAGCGACAGTCGCGCGGGACGCTCGACCAGCCCCCGCACCTCGAGGCGCCAGTCCGCGAAGCCGGCCGCGGCCAGGGCCTGGTAGGCCTCGGTGCCCGGGTCGGTGGTGCCGTTGCCGGGGAAGACCGCGGAGCGCGCCGATTCGGGGAACTCGCGGGCGAGCGCGCGCCGCCGCGTCAGCGTGCGCTGCACGCGGTGGGTGAGGCCCTCGCCCGCCTGCAGGAGCCGCGCGATCCACCGCGTCTCGGAGAGGCGGTCGCAGCCGGCCAGGAGCGGGCTCGCGGCCAGGGCGAGGCCGCGCAGCACGAAGCGACGCCGGTCGAGCGGGCCGGGCTCAGCCATCGCGGCCTCCGTGGTGATGCACGCGCGCCCAGCCGGTGATCATCGACCGGAGGTTGCCGGCGATCCCGGTGACCGCCACCATGAAGACGTGCGTGACCGTGAACCCGATCAGCGCGAACGTGAGCGCGAAGTGCACGGTGCGGGCCGACTGGCGGCCCCCGAAGAGCGCGGGCAGCAGCGGCAGCGCGGCGTCGGCCCAGGGAGACATCGCGAGGCCGGTCAGGACGACCAGCGGGCCCAGGACCACGACCACCGAGACGTAGGCCATCTTCTGCAGCACGTTGTAGCGCGGCTCGCCGGACGGGAAGCGGAAGCGCAGGTGGTCGCGCAGCGACGCGCCGAGCCCGGCCAGATCGCGGCCGACGGGGAGGAGATCGCGGGTCAGGTGGCGGCTCAGGATCGCGTAGAGGCCGAAGACGAACGCGTTCAGGACGAAGACCCACGCGAAGAAGAGATGCCACCGCCGGCCCATGGCCAGCCACTGGGACCCGGGCAAGGTGGCCCAGGCCGGGAAGCCGCGGGCGACGCGCTCGCCGTCCTCGTTCGAGGCGCCGAGCAGCCCGGTGGTGTCGACGCGATGGCCCCAGACCTCGGTCACGCCGCGGAGCTCGTCGTCGTCGGTGGTGACGGCGCGGAGCGCGAGGACCGCGTGCTCCGCGTCGGAGCGCTCACCCCAGTAGAGCGTCGGGTGCGCGTTGAAGATCTGCAGCCCGCTCGGGACGAGCACGAGCAGGCAGAGCACCGTGATCCAGTGCGACAGGCGCGTGGCGGCCGTGTGCCGGTAGAGCCAGGTGCGGGACGCGGGCCCGTCGGTCATGCCGAGGACCCCGCGGGTCAGGCGGGTGAGGCCGGCGACGGGGTTCCCCCGCCTCCGCCGCCGCGCCGGCGGCGCCGGCGGCGACCGCGGCGGCGCGGGCGCGACGAGGCTCCGGCCGTCGGGGGCGTGCCCACCTCCGCGTCCGCCTCGTTCCCCGGCTCGGGTCCGACGTCGGTCTCGGCCTCGGCGGCCTCGTTGCCCTCGGGCTCCGGGCCCTCGTCGCTCCTCGCGACACCCGAGGCCGGGGCGGCGCCGACCAGGGTGATCATGCCGGTGCGGCTCACCTCGAGCTCATGGATCCGCCGCAGGCGCGTGATGAGCCGCGGCGAGCCCGGGGGGCGGCTGAACCCGCGCTCCTTGAGCGTCCGGGCGAGGGTATCGATCAGCACCGCGCCGTTGGGCGCCCGCTCGGCCAGCTCGCGCACGATCTCGACCAGCTCGTCGAGCGGCGCGGTGTGCGCGGCGGTCTCGGCGGGCGCGCGGGCCGGCTCGTGCGCGGGGGCCGGCGCGTGGTGGACGGGCGCGCGCGGCGGCGCGGCCGCGCGGCCGGCGTGGTGTTCCGGGCGCCCCCCGCGGCCGCGCCGGCGGCCCCGGCGCCCTCGGCGACCGTGACCCTCACGCGGGGCCGGGGCCTCCGGCTCGATCGCCTCCGCGGTCGAGGTGAGGCCGGTGAGGCCGCGGTAGGACAGGCGGCGGTACTCCACGCCCAGCAGCGCGGCCACGTCGCCGACCGCGTCGAACGCGCGATCGTCCGAGATGATCTCGATGAGGTCGCCGGGCCGGGCGCTGCCGAGCCACACGCCGGCGCTCACCGCGATGCGCAGGTCGCTCCAGTCCTTGACGCCGGTGGAGGGGGCGCTGTGGACGAGGTGGGCCCCGCGCCGGGCGAGGAGCCGCGCGCTGTCCGCCCCGATCACGCGCCAGTTCCCGACCGCGATCAGATCGACCCGGCGCTCCTGGCGGTCGATGGCCAGGTGGTCGAGGACGCGGCTGACGTGGTCGGCGCGGCTCGAGTTCTCCACGTCGACGAAGATGGCCCGGCGCGAGGCGGGCAGCGGCGGCGCGGGAGCGGCCGGCCTCACCCGGGCCGCGAACGCCCGCTCGGGCGTCGCGGTGCGCACCGCGGGGAGCGCGCTCTCGATCTCGGGGTCCTCCGCCGGGGCCGGGGCGGGTGTGGCGCGGGGACGAGCCGGCTTCCGGGAGGGCTTCTTCGCTGGCTTGGCGCTGCGCTTGGTCTTGGCCATGTCTGCTGAGCCTGAAGAATCGCAGAAGTCGGGACGCGAGCCAAGCACTTCGTCACGACGCGGCGCCCGGGCGAAATCTCCGGTTGACAATGCCCGCGGATACCCCTATGACCGTCGGCACAGGAGGCCCCAACCATGGACGTCACCCGTCGTGACCTGCTCAGAGGCGCCGCAGCGGTCGGGATCGCCGGGGCACTGCCCCGTCCCACCGCGGCCCAGGCCCAGACCACCCAGAAGCGGGAGCTGGTGACCGCGCAGGGGGGTGACGTCGCGAAGTTCGACCCCCACTTCAGCACCAGCTCGAACGAGATCCGGGTCTCGTTCAACCTCTTCGACAACCTCACGAGCCGGCATCCGGACGGCAAGCTCTATCCGGGGCTCGCCACTGAGTGGAAGCTCGAGGGCCAGACCACCTGGCGCTTCAAGCTGCGACAGGGGGTGAAGTTCCACAACGGCGACCCCTTCACCTCGGCCGACGCGAAGTACAGCATCGAGCGCACCTACGACCCCGCGGTCAAGACCATGGTGGCGACCGCGCTCACCACGATCGACCATATCGACGCCCCGGATCCCTACACCCTGGTCATCACGACCAAGAAGCCGGATCCGCTCCTGCCCGCCCGCCTGGCCTTCTACGGCGGCCAGATCGTGCCGAAGAAGTACGTGGAGTCGGTGGGCAACGACACCTTCAACGCCAAGCCGGTCGGCACCGGCCCGGTGCGCTTTGGCTCCTGGGTCAAGGACGACCGGGCGGTCCTCGACGCCAACCCGGACTACTGGGGCGGCCGGATCGACGTCGACCGCTGGATCATGCGGCCGATCCCGGAGACCGCGCCACGCATCGCGGCCCTGCTCAAGGGCGAGGTCGACATCATCACCCAGCTGCCGCCCGACCAGGCGGAGCGCGTCACCGGCAACGCCTCGACCCGTGTCGCGGGGGCGCTCTACGCCGGGCTCTACGTCTTCGGCGTGAACAGCAAGCGGCCGCCGCTCGACAACCCGCTGGTCAAGCAGGCGCTGTCGCTGGCGATCGACCGCGAGGCGATCGTGAAGGAGCTGTGGCGCGGACGCGGTCTCGTCCCCAACGGTCCCATCGCCAAGGGGGACAACCACTACGACGCGAGCCTGCCTCCGCTCGTCTACCGGCCGGGCGAGGCGCGCGACCTCCTCAAGAAGGCGGGCTACCGGAACGAGGAGATCTTCATCGAGACCACCGTGGCCTACGTCTCGCAGGACAAGGCCATGTCCGAGGCCATCGCCGCGATGTGGCGCGACGTGGGCATCAACGTGAAGGTCGAGGTCATCGAGTACTCGGTGCGGGCGCAGAAGGGCCGCGAGAAGAGCTTCAAGGGCGTCTGGTGGTCGGATCCCACCTCGACCCTGGGCGACCCCGACGGCATGATGTGGCGCCTCCTGGGCCCCGGCGGCCCGATGGACTACTGGCGGGACGCGCGGTGGGACGAGCTCGGCAACGGGGCCCGCTTCAGCGTGGACGAGCGGTTCCGCGGCCAGGCCTACCGGGAGATGACCAAGATCTTCCTCGAGAACCTGCCGTGGATCCCGGTGATCCAGCCCTACGAGGACTACGGGCTGCAGAAGTACGTCGAGTTCACCCCGAACCCCAACCAGCAGTTCGAGATCCGGCGCTTCAACTTCAAGCTCCGGCGCACCTAGTCGAGCGCGCGGTCGAGCGTGGCGCCCTCGATGGCGTCCATGCGGAGGCCGAGGGCGCTCGCCACCGTCGGGGCCACGTCGCGGCTCCGGATCGTGCCGAGCGCGACCCCGCGGCGGATCCCCGCGCCGGCGGCCAGGAAGAAGGCCGCGTTGTCGGGGTAGAGCGCGCGCTGGCCGTGGGTGCCGAGATACTTGGGCGGGCCGTGCTCGTCGTCGCCGTCGGCGCCGTCGCCGCCCGCGCGGTCGCCAAAAGAATAGCCCGGCGCGGCCTCGAACATCACGTCGGCCACCTGGTGGTGCTCGGTCGGCGCGGGCAGGCCGAGCGCTCCGTACTCCGCGGCGGGCCACATGCCGCTCACGCCCTCCATCGCCGCGATCTCGCGCGCGAGCTGCGCGAGCGCGCCCGGATCCGCGTCGAGGCGATAGAGCGCCCCCGCGCCGTGGTTCATCACGAAGCGGGCTTCACGCTGGGCACCCAGCCGTCGCAGGCGCACGTTGGGACGGATCTCGCGGCGCGAGGGCAGGAAGCCGTGATCGGAGACCACGAAGAGCGTGGTGCGATCGAGGCCGGGATCGCCCAGGGTCTCGAGGAAGCGGCCGATCAGGCCGTCCACGTACTCGAGCGCCCAGTAGGCTTCCGGCGAGCGCGGCCCGTGGAGGTGCTGCAGGCTGTCCACGCACAGGAAGTGGAGCAGGAGCAGGTCGGGCTCGTGGCGGTGCGCCACGTGGGTGGCCACCCGGCCCACCATCTCGTCCTTGTGGAAGCGACGGGGCAGGAGCGCCCACTCGCCCTGGCGCTCCATCGGGAAGCCGAGCGCGGTCAGCTCGTCCCAGACCGCCTTCGCGGTCTGGGTCTCGAACACCCGCTGGTCCTTGAAGAAGGGGAGGTTGAAGTCGAGCGTGGTCGCGTTGCGGGTGGCGGGCCAGTCGATGGCGGCGGTCCGTCGCCCCGCCCGGTGGGCGACGTCGTAGACGGTGGGCGCGCGCAGCAGCGCGGGGGCGTCGTAGATGGGGTCGCCGGTCAGGTCCTCGGCGGCGCGCGTCTGCCGGTTCAGGATGTGGTTGGCCACGACGCCGTGGGCGCGCGGGCTGACGCCGGTCACCATGGAGACGTGGGTCGGCCAGGTGGTGCTGGGGAAGACCGTCTCCATGCCGGCGGCCCGGGCGCCGCGCTCGGCGAGGCGGCGCAGCGTGGGCAGGCGCGCCCGGGGGTCGTCCCAGTAGAACGCCGCGAAGCCGTCGATGCTGACGACGACCACGCGGGGCTTCACGGCGCGGTCCTCCCGCTCAGGCCGTCGCGGGCGCGGCGGCCCGCGCGCGGGCGCGGTACTTCTCGAGGTTGCCGCCCGACTTGAGCTTGCCGGGGAGCGGGTGGCCCACCACGGCCTCGGCGAGCTGGCCGGCCTCGATCATCGCGTCGAGGTCGATGCCGGTGTCGACGCCCAGCTCCTGGCAGAGGAAGGCGAGGTCCTCGGTGGTCACGTTCCCGGCCGCGCCCTTGTGGGCCGCGAACGGGCAGCCGCCGAGGCCCGCCACCGCGCTGTCGAAGCGGTCCACCCCGATCTCGAGCGCGGCCACCACGTTGGCGATGGCGAGCGCGCGCGTGTCGTGGAGGTGGAGCTTCACCGGCAGCTCGGGCCAGCGCGCGCGGACCGCGCCCACCAGCCGCTTGATGTGCAGCGGATTCGCCCAGCCCATGGTGTCGGCCAGGCTCACGTTGCCGAGGCGCGAGCCCGCGCCCGCCGCCTGCTCCTCGACCTTCTCGATCACGCGGATCACCTGGGCCGGCGTCACGTCGCCCTCGTAGTTGCAGCCGAAGGCGGCCATCACCCCGACGTCGATCCAGTCCATGCCGAGGGCCTGGTAGCGCCGGGCCCAGCCCGGCAGCTCGGCGATCTTCTCGTCCACGCTGCGGTTGGTGTTCTTGCGGGTGAAGGTGTCGGTGGCCGCCACCCCGAACATCGGCCGCAGGGCGAGCGACTCGCGCAGCCGCGCGGCCCGCTCGAGCCCGGCCTCGTTGAGCCAGATCGCCTCGTAGGCGACGCCGGGCACCCGCTTGATGCCGGCCACCATCTGCTCGGCGTCGGCCATCTGGGGCACCCACTTCGGGCTCACGAACGAGGTGAACTCGATCGTCCGCACCCCGGTGTCGGAGAGCGCGTCGACCAGGGAGATCTTGGCCGCGAGGGAGATGTCGCCCTTCTCGAACTGGAAGCCCTCGCGCGGGCCCACTTCCTTGATGTGCACGTGCTTCGGCATGTCGCTCATGGGATGACCCTCCGTGACGCGAGCGCGTCGATCTCATCCGAGGCTAGGCCCAGCTCGGCCAGCACCTCGCGGGTGTGCTCGCCCAGGCCCGGGGCCGGGCGTCGGAGCTCCATCTCGAAGGCGGTGCTGTGCACCGGGAGCTTGGGCAGCTTGGCCGGCCCGCGGCCGGGCAGGGGGGTGAGCATGAACTGCCCGGACGCGTTGAGGTGCGGGTCGTCGACCAGCTGGTCCGGCCGGCGCAGCGGCGCGTACGGCACCCGCGCTTTCTCGAGGCGCCGGGAGATCTCGGCGCTCGAGTGGCGCGCCATCTCCTGCGCGATGCGCCCGGGCAGCCAGTCGCGCGCCGCGACGCGCTTGGCGTTGTCGTCGAGGCGCGGATCGGCGAGGAGATCGTCCAGCCCGAACTCGGCGCAGAACCGCTCCCAGTGGCCGTTCGAGGTGATGCCGATGAAGACCTGTAGGCCGTCGGCCGCGGTGAAGAGCTGGTAGACGCCCCAGCCCATCCGCGTGCCCTGGCGGATCTCGGGCATCGGCACCGACGGCTGGCCGGTGGCCGCGTGCTGGGCGAGCCACTGGCCGACCCAGAACACGGTGGTCTCGAAGAGGCCCGAGGTGATCTTCTGGCCACGGCCGGTCCGGGTGCGCTGGTGGAGCGCGGCCAGCACCGCGATCACCCCGTAGGCGGCGGCGCCCACGTCCACGATCGAGGCGCCCGCGCGCAGCGGCTGCCCGCGAGGCCCGGTCATGAAGGCCAGGCCCGCCGACATCTGGGCCAGCTCGTCGAGGAAGGGCCGCGCCTCGTCCGGGCCGGGCAGGAAGCCCTTGAGCGCGAGGTAGATGATGCCGGGGTTGGTCCGGGCGAGCACGTCGTAGCCCAGGCCCAGGGCCTCCACCGCGCCGTAGGCGAAGTTGTCGATGACGACGTCGGAGCCGCCCACCAGCCGCAGGAAGAGCGCGCGGGCCTCCGCGGACCCCTTGAGGTCGATCGCGATCGAGCGCTTGTTGCGGTTGAGGAAGTGGAAGTTGGCCGAGGTGCCGGCGGACATGCCGCGCGACTGGTCGCCCTCGCCCGGGCGCTCCACCTTGATGACGTCGGCGCCCAGGTCGGCGAGCAGCAGGCCCGCCGAGGGCCCCGCGATGATGTGGCCCAGCTCGAGGACGCGAATGCCCTCGAGCGGAAGCGCGCTGGTCATGTCGCCCCGCATTGTACTGCGAAACGGTAGGGGGCTCACCCGCCCGTTCGACGAGCCAATCCGCCGGGTTCCGCGGGTGACTCGAGGGCGGTCCGATTCGTCTCCCGGTTAATTCCTTCGGCAGGACAATCGAGGGCAGAGAGGTGACGCCGATGAGACGGATCGTGGCCGTGGTGGGCTTGGGTGCCGTGGTCGTGCTCGGAGCGCGGCCGGTCGACGCGCAGTACCGGTACACCGACGACAAGGGCGCGAGCAAGGTCGTGCAGTACAAGCTGGACGTTCCGATGCCCTACCGGGACTCGGCGGTGTGGATCGGGCCGACCGGCGTGGGCAAGCCGGGGCTCAGCGAGGAGCAGCGGCAGATCCGGCAGCGCTGGGGCACCCCGGCGGGCCGGAGCGCGGACGACGCGGCGAGGAAGGCGGAGGAGGCCGCGGCGGAGCAGGCGAGGAAGGCCCAGCCGCGCTGAGGGTCGGTCGCCCGCATCCTTGCGGGGTCCGGGTCGCTCTGGTACCGTCCGCGGCGTGAACGGCAAGCTCGACCGTCGCGCGGTCTAGC
>DATFAJ010000084.1:0-3659 GCA_035254745.1 Candidatus Methylomirabilota bacterium
GCGTCGAGCAGGCGCTGGATGGTCGGCACCACCACTCCCTCGATGCGGTCGAAGCGGGCCGCGCCCTGCTCGGGCCGGCCCTGGTCCTTGAGCAGGCGGCCCAGGCCCTCGTGTCGCGACGCGCTCGCGTACTGCATGTCCACCACCACCAGCGCGACCCGCCCCGCCTCGAGGCGGAAGCCCGGATTGAACTGCCCCGCGTAGTCCGTCATGCCGACGAGGGAGCTAGCAGGCCGGACGGCGGAGCACGGCCGGGTCGATCCGTCGGGCTACCCAGCGGCCGTCGCTCGGGCTGCCGAGCAGGCGACCCCGCTCCGCGATCACCTTGCCGCGCAGCAGCGTCATGACCGGCCAGCCCGAGACCTGCCAGCCTTCCCAGGGACTGTAGTCCGTGACGTGGAAGTCGTCGCGCGCGAGCGTCTTCCGGATGGTCGGATCGATCAGCACCAGGTCGGCGTCGCTCCCGGGGGCGATGACGCCCTTCTTCGGGTAGAGGCCGAGGATCCGCGCCGCGTTGGTGGCGGTGACGTCGGCGAAGCGGGTGAGCGACATGCCGCGCTTGACCACGCCCTCGGTGAAGCCGATGCCGATCCGCGCCTCCGCTCCCACGTTGCCGCCGGTGACGTCCTCGATCGTGCGCCCGCGCAGCTTCAGCTCGAGGCTGGTCGGGTACTCGTCGGTGGCCAGGGTCGAGAGGCCGTCGCGCACGAGGCCGTCCCAGAGGGCCTGCTGGTCCTCCGGGAACTTGAGCGAGGGATAGGTGTGCGAGCAGAAGCCCCGCGGGGTCTTGTAGTACTCGGCGTTGAAGCACGCGTACTGGTGCAGGGTCTCGCCGTAGACGGCCAGGCCCTGGGCGCGCGCCTCGGCCACCGTCTCCACCCCTTCCTTCGCGGAGACGTGCACGAAGTAGACGCCGGCCCCGCTCGCCTTGGCGAGCGCGACGGTGCGGCGGAAGGCGAGCAGCTCGGAGAGCTTGGTGTGCACGAGGTGGAGGTTGCTCCCCTCCATCCGTCCTTCCTCGCGGAAGCGCTCGTAGTTGAACTGGACGAGGTCCTCGTCCTCGCCGTGGACCACCATGATGCCGCCCCCCTTGGCCACCTTCTCCATGGCGAAGTGGATGCGCCCGAAGTCGATGCGGTTGCCCGCCCGCTTCGGATGCGGGGGCAGCACGTTGGTGGTGAAGACCTTGAAGCTCGGGTGGCCGGCCTGGATCGCCTCTCCGATCTGGTCGAACACCCGGATCGGCAGCGCGCCCGCGAGCGTCAGGTGGAAGGCGTAGTCCACGTACGAGTTGCCCTTCCACCGCGCCGCCCGCTGCTCGATCACGGGTTGAATGTCGTCGCCCGGCCGCACGTAGGCGAAGTCGATGTGGGTGGTGGTCCCGCCGCACGCCATGCCCCGGGTGTCGTCCTCGGGCCCGAGCGTGATCGAGGGCTGCTCGGGATGCGACATGATCCCGTGGGCCAGGTGGGCGTGCGGCTCCACGCCGCCCGGCGAGACGATCTGACCCGCCGCGTCGATGACGCGCGCGGCGTCGGTGGGCAGCGTGCCGGGCGCGGCCACCACCGCGATCTGCTCGCCGCGCACGCCCACGTCCCAGAGGCCCACGCCCTGCGGCGTGATCACCTGCCCGTTGCGGATCACCAGGTCGAGCACGATCGGAGCCTAGCCCAGGTCGCGCGGGTCGTCAACGACCGTGGCGCTCACTCGACGACCTTGTCCGCCCGGGCGAGGAGCGACGGCGGGATGGTCAATCCGAGCGCCCGCGCGGTCTTCAGGTTGACGATGAGCTCGAACTTGCTGGGCCGCTCGATCGGGAGATCGGCGGGACGCGCGCCCTTGATCACGCGATCGGCGTACTTGGCCGCCTGACGGTACAGCTCCGCGAGGTTGGGCCCGTAGCCGAGCAGGCCGCCCACCTCGGCGTAGGCCGGGAAGATGCTCGCGGACGGCAGGCGGTGGCGTCGCGCGCTCTCCGCGATCCGCTCGCGGGCCAGGTAGATCTCCGGCGAGGTCAGCACCAGCAGCGCCTCGGCCCCGCCTCTCACCGCCCGCGAGATCGCGCCGTCCAGATCGCCCGGGCCTCGAAACGGGATCGGGTCCAGCGTGACGTCGGCCGCGCGTCCGGCGGCCTGAGCCGCCTGCAGCTGGGGCGTGCCGATGCGCTCGTCCCACACCACCGCGAGACGGGACACCTTCGGGACCGCCTCGCGCAGAAGCTGGATCTGCTTGCCCGCGAGCTCCGGGAGGTCCATGAAGATTCCGGTCACGTTGCCCCCCGGGCGGGCGAGGCTGGCCACGATGCCGCCGCCGACCGGATCGCTCTCCAGATCGAGGGCAATGATCGGGATGGTCGCGGTCAGCCGCCGGCCGTGGGCCAGCCGCAGCGGCCCGGGGAGCACCAGGCAGGCCGGCTCGAGCCGGACCAGCTCCTGAACATCGCGGCCGCCGTCCTCGGCAGCCCGGCGCCAGTGCAGCTCCACATTCTGGCCAACCCGGTATCCAAGCTCGGCGAGCCCGCGGACGAAGGCGTCCCGGGTCTCCGGTGACGTCGTCACCAGCCCGATCTTCGGGATCCGGTCGGCCGCGAGGGGCGTCGAGGCAAGCGCGCCGACGGTCCAGAGCGCGACCAGGGCAGAGGCGACGAACCGCTTCACGGCAGCGTGGGACGGCGGCGATGCCACGTGGTCGCGCGCTCGTAGGCGTGACCCAGGCGCAGGAGGGTGGCCTCGTCGAAGGGCCGGCCCACGAGCTGCATGGCGACCGGGCGGCCGTCGGCCGCGGCGCCGCAGGGCAGCGACAGGGCCGGGAGGCCGAGCGCGTTGAACGGGCGGGTGAGCCGCGAGAAGCGGCCCATGCGCGCGATGACGTCGGCGGTGGCGCCCGCCTTGACCTGGGCGAGCGCGGGAGCCGGCTCCGGGATGGTGGGAGTGACCAGCACGTCGACGCGGGAGAACACCGCGGCGATGAACTCGCGGGTGAGCTGCGCGCGCAGCCGCTGGCCCTGCAGGTACTCGTAGGCGGTCACGGTGAGACCCGGGGCCATGCGCTCGCGCACCGCCGGCTGCAGATCGCCCGGTCGCTCCTTGAGGATGCGGGAGTGGATCGCCGCGCTCTCCGCGCGCACCATCACGTTGCTGCAGGCGGACACGATGGGCCCCGGATCGGGTACCGCGAGGCGCTCGACCCGCGCGCCGAGGCCGCCCAGCGCCGCCACCGCCTCGGCGAGCGCGCGGGTCACCGTGTCGTCGAGCCCGTCGGCGTAGAAGTCGCCGGCCACCCCGACGCGGAGCCCGGCCACGCTGCCGTCGAGGGCCGCCACGTAGTCCGGCACCGGCTGGCGGCTCGCGGTGGCGTCGAGCGAATCGGCGCCCGCGATCACGGCCAGCATCAGCGCCGCGTCGCGCACGGTGCGGGCGAGCGGGCCCACGTGGTCGTAGGACCAGGAGAGCGGCATGACCCCCGCCCGGCTCACGCGCCCGTAAGTGGGCTTGAGCCCCACCACCCCGCACGCGGCCGCGGGCAGCCGGATCGAGCCGCCGGTGTCGGTGCCGAGCGCGCCCGCCGCGAGCCCGGCCGCCACCGCCGCGCCCGAGCCGCTGCTCGAGCCGCCCGAGACGTGCCCGATCCGCCACGGGTTCTGCACGTCGCCGTGGTGC
>DATFAJ010000085.1:0-7524 GCA_035254745.1 Candidatus Methylomirabilota bacterium
CGAGCTGGGCGAGATCGTGATGGAGCACCTGCAGAAGCTCGACCAGGTGGCCTACGTGCGGTTCGCCTCGGTGTACCGCCAGTTCAAGGACATCTCCCAGTTCATGGACGAGGTGAAGCACCTCATCAAGGACGACAAGCCGGCCAAGCCGGCCGCGAGCAAGCCGGCCAAGGCCGCCGCCAAGCGATAACTGCCCTCTCCCCTGAGGGGAGAGGGAGAGATCAGCGGCGGGTGGTGAGGGCGACGCCGGCGATCACCCCGCCGGCCCCCACGAGGTGGTACCAGCGGATCGCCTCCCCCAGCATCAGCCACGAGAGCCCCAGCACCAGGAACGGGATCAGGTTCATGAACACCGCGGCCCGGCCCGGCCCCACCGTCCGCACCGCCTGGTAGAAGCCGATGTGGCCCGGCGTGGCCAGCAGCGCGCTGTAGAGGATGACCGAGAAGCCCACCCACGAGGCGTGCGCGAAGCTCTGCCAGGGGCGCTCGAACAAGGCCAGCGGGAGCAGCAGCCCGGCCGCGACCACGTGCGCTCCGGCGAGCATCTGGAGCGGCGAGAACGTGGAGCGATTGGCCCGGCTGTAGAGCGTGTAGATCACCCAGAGGGTCTGCGAGGCGAGGATGATGACGTCGCCGCGATTGACCGACAGGGTGAGCAGGATCTGGGGTGACCCGCGCGCGATCGTGAGCAGCACCGCGGCCAGCGTGAGGCCGGTCCCGGCCAGGTTGATCGTCGAGAGCCGCTCGCGGAGCCAGAGCGACGCGGCCAGCGCCACCACCACCGGCGACGCCGCTCCGAGGATGCCCGCGTTGGCCGGGCTGGTGAAGCGCAGGCCCACGTACCAGAGTGCCGAGTTGCCCACGAACCCGGTCACCGCCAGCACGATCACCGCGGTCAGATCGCGCCGGGCCAGCGGCGGCAGCGGGCCCTCCAGCACGCGCGACACCACCAGGAGCAGCGGGGCCGCGATGAGGGCGCGCGCGGCCGACATGGTCAGCGGCCCGAGCTCCTGCAGGCCAAGCTTGGCGAGGGGGAAGTTTCCGGACCACAGGAGCGCGACCCCGAGCAGCACGGCGTAGGCGTGTCTATGCGTCACGGTGGCGGGTGGGGGCGGGCTCGGAGATGGAACGGCCCTGCCGGGATGG
Source organism: Candidatus Methylomirabilota bacterium (assembly GCA_035254745.1). Lineage (GTDB taxonomy): Bacteria > Methylomirabilota > Methylomirabilia > Rokubacteriales > CSP1-6 > CAMLFJ01. Next base: position 1,147 of record DATFAJ010000085.1, read on the forward strand.
GGCCGACAGGGCCGAGCGCCACGAGTGGCGCCTTACTTCTTCTTTTTCTTCTTCGCGGCCTTCTTCTTCGCCATGATGTCACCCCCCTCCCGATCCCCGCGCGTCACGCGGTCGATCATTGTCCGGACAATAGGGGAGGGCAAAAAACGTGTCAAGAGGAAAATACCGGATAGAGGGTCGGTGATGCGGGGCAGCCCCCATATCTTGGGGGCGGGGGGCTAGGACTTCTCGTGGGCCGAGGACGGCTTGCGGTGCTCGCGGCGCTTCACGTACTCCTGGTTGAGCGGCACGCCCTTCTTGCAGAGCGGGCACGTCTCGGCCGGGTAGGTCGGGAAGTCCCGGCTCACCAGGCTGAAGATCTCCTTGCCGCCGATCTCCGCCTTCTTGGTGCGCCGCCACAGCGCGCCGATGCCGATCACCTGGCCGCCCAGGTCCTCCACGAGCTGGGAGAGGAGCCGCACCGTGGTGCCGGAGCTGACCAGGTCCTCGACGATGAGCACCTTGGTGCCGGCGCGGATGAAGCGCTGGAACTCCACCGGCAGGGTGACCCGCCGCTTGCCCGCGCTGACGCCCTTGGTGCCGTAGGCGAGGGTGGGCCGCGAGGGATGTGCGCGGGCCACGCAGTGCGACAGGATCAGGGCGCCGGGGCCGGTCGATAGCACCACGTCGATGGGCCACTGGGCGAAGTGCTTGGCGATGACCGCCCCGAGGCCCTCGGTGAAGGAGGCCTCGGTGGTGACGAGGGTCTTCTCGATGTACTCGCTCGTGTGGTGGCCCGACGGGAGGAGGACGTGGTCGTTGGCGTGATAGGCCCCGGTGCGCTTGAGGATCTCGAGATGGATCTTCTCGCGAACCTCCGCGTCCATCTGGCTGTCGGTTTGTCTCGGCGGAGCGGCCATCAGTCGAATCAAGGATGCGGGCCGATGCGATGCGTTGTCAACTCGAAAGTGGCGCGACGCCGCGCGGCCGGCACGGCATGCTAGACTGCCGCGCATGAGGCTGCTCGCGCTCGAGACCGCCACCCTCGCGGGCGGGGCCGCGCTGCTCGAAGACGGGCGCCTGGTCGGGGAGAGCCGGCTCAACATCGCGCTCACGCACTCGGAGCGGCTCATGGCGATGGTGGACCGCCTGCTCCAGGATTGCGGATGGGAGGTGTCGAGCCTGCGCGGCCTCGCGGTCTCGATCGGTCCCGGCTCCTTCACCGGCCTGCGCGTGGGCGCGGCCACCGCCAAGGGGCTGGCCCTGGCCCTCGACCTGCCGGTGGCCCCGGTCCCGACGCTCGACGCCCTCGCGGCCACCCTGCCGTTCGCGGACGCGCCGGTGTGCCCGCTGCTGGACGCGCGCAAGGGCGAGGTCTACTGCTCGCTCTACCGGTGGAGCGGGACCGCGATGGTGCGCGAGTGGGACTACCTCGCGGTGCCGCCCGCCGAGGCGGCGGCGCGGCTCGCGCCGCCGGTGATCGTCCTGGGCGACGGGGTGGCGGCCTGCCGGCCTCACCTGGCCCGGCTCGGCGCGGGGCTCCGCGAGGCGCCGCCCGCGCAGTCGCTGCCCTCGGCCGCGGTGGTCGGCGCGCTGGGGCACGCGATCCTGAGTGCGGGCGCGGGCATTCCCGCGGAGCGGCTCGCCCCGCTCTACCTGAGGCCTTCCGAGGCCGAGCTGCGGGCGCGCCATGCGTGACCCGGGCCCGACGGCGGAGGAGCCGGTCACGATCGAGCCGATGACGCTCGAGGACCTGGACGACGTGCTGGTCATCGAGCGCGCGTCGTTCCAGACTCCGTGGTCGCGCGGCGCCTTCCGCTACGAGCTCACCCAGAACCGCGTCGCCCGCTGCCTGGTGGCACGCCGGGGCCGACGGCTGCTGGGCTATCTCTGCCTCTGGGAGATCGGCCACGAGATCCACGTCACCAATCTCGCCGCGCACCCGGACCTGCGGCGCCGCGGGGTGGCCCGCACGCTCCTGGGCGCGGTGCTCGACGACGCGCGGAGCCGCGGGGTCAGCCTGGCCTTCCTCGAGGTGCGCCCCACCAACGCGGAGGCCCTCGGGCTCTACGAGAGCTTCGGCTTCCGGGTGATCGGTCGCCGCAAGGGGTACTACTTCGACACCGGCGAGGACGCCCTGGTGATGGAGGCCCGCCTGAGCGCGGAGCCGTCCGAGTCCACCGCCTCCCCGCGGCCCGGCGCCTGAGCTCCCCGCCGCCCGTGACCGCTCTCGTCCGCCGGATGCTCGACGGCGATCGTCTGGCCCTCGCGCGCCTGATCACCCGGGTCGAGAACCGCGCCCCGGAGGTGCCCGAGATCATGCGGGCCATCCACGAGCGCACCGGCCGCGCCTACGTGCTCGGCATCACCGGGCCGCCCGGGGCAGGCAAGTCCACCCTGGTCGATCGGGTGACCAGCCGCCTGCGCGCGCAGGGCCTGGCGGTGGGCGTGATCGCGGTCGACCCGTCGAGCCCGTTCACCGGCGGCGCGGTGCTGGGCGATCGCATCCGCATGCAGACCCACACCCTCGACCCCGACGTGTTCATCCGGAGCATGGCGACCCGCGGCAGCCTCGGCGGGCTCGCGCGCGCCACCGGCGACGTCATCAAGCTGATGGACGCGTTCGGCTTCCCCTGGATCATCATCGAGACGGTGGGCGTGGGGCAGACCGAGCTCGACATCATCCGGCAGGTCGACACCACGGTGGTGGCCCTGGTGCCGGAGTCCGGCGACTCGATCCAGGCCATGAAGGCGGGTCTCATGGAGGTGGCGGACGTGTTCGTGGTCAACAAGGCCGACCGCGACGGAGCGCACGCGCTGATGGCCGAGCTCCGCTTCAGCGTGCACCTGCACTACACGAGCGGCGGCGGGCCCAAGGACATCGACTGGGAGGTGCCGATCCTGGCCGCCCAGGCCGCCAACGACGTGGGCATCGACGAGCTGATGGCCCAGGTGCAGCGTCACCGCGCGGTGCTCGAGCAGGCGGGCGCGCTCGAGACGCGGCGGCAGGCCCGCCGGCGGGCCGAGCTGGAGGCCCTCCTGGTGGAGGAGTTCACCGCCCAGGTGACCGCGCGGGTGCAGACCGACCCCGCGCTGGGCGCCACGATCGACGCGGTGACCGCGGGCCGTCTCGATCCGTACTCGGCGGTGGCCCAGATCCTGTCCCAGACCCTGAGGCGCCCTTGACACCTCCGGGGCCGCGCCCCACACTATCGAACCCATGAGGCGTCACTGAATGCTGCCTTCTCACCAGTGGTACGGACTCGTCCCGGGCTCGCTCCTCTTCTACGCGCTGATCGCGGCCGCGGCGGTGCTCTTCGGGCGTCGCGCCCTCTACCTGCTGCGGCTCCTGATGAAGGGCAAGCCGATGGCGCGCTGGGACCGGGTTCCCGCGCGGGTCGGACGGGTGGTCGTGTACGTCTTCGGCCAGGTGCGCCTGCTCGCCAACGACTTCTGGCCGGGGCTGATGCACGCCACGATCTTCTGGGGCTTCGTGGTCCTCACCCTCGGCACGGTGGAGTTCTTCGGCAAGGGCGTGACCGAGTCGTTCTCCCTGCCCTTCCTGTCCGACACCGCCCCCTACCTGATCCTCGAGGACGTCTTCAGCGTGCTGGTGATCGTGGCGGTGGGCTACGCGATGTTCCGTCGCCTCGTCACGCGGCCGCGCCGCCTGAACCTCTCGACCGAGGCCAACGTCATCCTGCTGCTGATCCTGGGCCTGATGGTCACGGACCTGGTGGCCGACGCCGGCCGCATCGTGCTCGCGCCCGCGCCGGCCGACCACTGGCAGTTCGCGGGCCAGGCCATCGCCCGCGTGCTCGCGTCGCTGCCCGCGGCCGCGGTCACCGCGATCTTCCACGCCGCGTGGTGGCTGCACGCGGCCACCCTGCTCGGCTTCCTGGTCCTGCTGCCGTACTCCAAGCACCTGCACATCCTGCTCTCCCCGCTCAACGTGTTCTTCTCGTCGCTCGAGCCGAAGGGGCAGGCCCGCAACGTGGACCTGGAGAACTCGGAGACCTTCGGGGTCGGCGGCCTCACCGAGCTGGCCTGGAAGGACCTCTTCGACACCTACAACTGCACCGAGTGCGGCCGCTGCACCTCGCGCTGCCCCGCCAACATGAGCGGCAAGGAGCTCGACCCGAAGTGGCTCATCCTGCACCTGCGGGAGCGGCTATTCGACGAAGCGCCAGCGCTCCTCGGTCAGACCGGCGCCCAGGCGCCGCCGACGGCGCTGGTGGGCGACGTCATCCACGACAACGTGCTCTGGGCCTGCACCACGTGCCGCTGGTGCGTCGACGCCTGCCCGGTGTTCATCGAGCACGTGCCGAAGATCGTCGACATGCGCCGCTGGCTGGTGCTGACCGAGTCGCGCTTCCCGGCCGAGCTGCAGCCCGCGTTCCGCAACCTCGAGACCAACGGCAACCCGTGGCAGATGTCGTGGGAGACCCGCGCAGACTGGGCCCGAGACCTGGGCGTGCGGCAGATGTCGGACGTCAACGAGGCGGAGTACCTCTACTGGGTCGGCTGCTACGGCTCCTTCGACGAGCGCAACCGGAAGGTGGCCCGCGCGCTGGTGCGCGTGCTGCAGGCGGCAGGCGTCGACTTCGCCATCCTCGGCAACGAGGAGAAGTGCACCGGCGAGCCGGCCCGGCGCCTGGGCCACGAGTACCTCTACCAGACCCTGGCCCAGGGCAACATCGAGACGCTCAAGCGTTACAAGTTCCAGACCATCGTGACCGCGTGCCCGCACTGCTTCAACACCATCCGCAACGAGTACCCGCAGTTCGACGGCCACTTCCGGGTGATCCACCACACCCAGCTCATGGACGAGCTGCTGCGCGCCGGGCGCCTGCAGCCCGCGCCGCACGACAACGAGCGCATCACCTACCACGACGCGTGCAACCTCGGCCGCTACAACGACATCTACGACGAGCCGCGCCGGGTGCTGGCCGGGGTGACGCGCGGCAGCCTGGTCGAGATGACGCTCAACCGCTCGAAGGGCTTCTGCTGCGGCGGCGGCGGCGGGCGCGCGTGGATGGAGGAGCACGAGGGGCGGCGGGTGAACCAGCTCCGGGTCGAGCAGGCGATGGAGGTGAAGCCCGACATCCTGGCCTCCGCGTGCCCGTTCTGCCTCACGATGTTCGAGGACGGAGTGAAGGCGAAGGAGGTCGGCGCCACGATCAAGACCCGCGACATCGCCGAGCTGCTCGCCGACCGCCTGGAGTAGCCCCGAGCCCGCGCGATGCCCGAGCGATGAAAGAGCTGGTGCTCGCCCTGCCGCGGCTGGCGCGGATGCTGGTGTCGCTGGCCGGCGACCGGGACGTGCCGACCTCCGCCAAGCTGGTGCTGGCCGCGGTGGCGGTGTACCTGGTGAGCCCGATCGACCTGATCCCGGACTTCATCCCGTGGGTCGGCTATCTCGACGATCTCCTGATGGCCGCGGTGGTGGTGGACGGGGTGATCAACTTCGTCGAGCGGCCGCTCCTGCTACGCTACTGGCCGGGCTCGCCGACCTCGCTCGATCGCATCGGCGCGGTGGCGCGCCGCCTCGCCCGCTGGGTGCCGACGCGCGTGAAGTCCCGCATCTTCGGCGGCCGCCGTGCCGCCTGACCATTCCCCCCTCTCCCCTTCGGGGAGAGGGCAGGGCGAGGGGCCCCAATGCTGAACCAGTCCTTCCAGGACGCGATCCGACAGCGCCTGTCCATTCCCCTCGACGAAGGTCCGGACAAGACCGCCACGCTGGAAGAGGCGATCCGCCGCCACGTCTCGGCCGGCGCCACCGTCTACCTCGGCGCCGCCCACGGCCGGCCGAACCCGGCGGTGCGCGAGCTGGTGCGGCAGTGGTGGGGCAAGACGCCCGGCTTCACCCTCGCCGCGGTGGGGGTAGGCTCGCCCTGGACCGCGCTGATCCACGGCGGCCTCGTCCGCCGGGTCATCACCACCTTCATGGGCGAGGGCTATCCGTTCCCCACGCCCCAGGCGCTGATCTCGCGCGCGGTCCTGGAGGGCCGGCTCGAGGTCTCGAACTGGTCGATGCTGACCTTCCCGCTGCGCCTGCTGGCCGGCGCGATGGGCGTGCCCTTCCTGCCCACCCGCTCGCTGCTGGGCTCGAGCATGGAGGAGGACAACGCGCGGGCGGGGGACCTGATCGTCGCGGACGATCCGTTCGGGGCCGAAGGTCGCGTGGCGTACGTGCGGGCGCTCGTGCCGGACGTGGCGCTGCTGCACGGCTGGGTCGCCGACCGGGCCGGCAACGTGATCACCGCCTCGCCGCTCAACGAGAACATGTACGGGGCGATGGCGGCCCGCGGCGGCGCGGTGGTGACGGTGGAGCGGATCGTCTCCACCGACTTCATCCGCCGCCACGCCGACCTGGTGCGCCTGCCGTCGCAGTACGTC
>DATFAJ010000086.1:0-2154 GCA_035254745.1 Candidatus Methylomirabilota bacterium
GACCTCGCGCCCTTCGAGCGAGCCTTCCTGGTCTTCCTCCAGGGCGGGCTGGCCGCGCGCGTCGGCCCGCACATGGCCGCGTTCGGCGACCAGGTGGCGAAGAGCCTCCGCGAGTCCATCGAGCGCGGCGCCCGGTGGTCGGCGGTGGACTGGGCGAACGCGGTGGCCCAGCGCACCACGGTCTACCGGCGGGTGTGTGCGCTCTTCCGGCGCTTCGACGTCCTGCTCTCCCCCGCCCTCGGCCGCCCGGCGCTCGCCCTCGACCACGACCCGTACGAGCCGATCACGATCGCGGGCGAGAGCGCGGGCTCGATCCGCGGTGCCTGGTATCCCTATCTCTGGCCGTTCAACCTCTCCGGCCACCCGGCGGTGTCGCTGCCGTGCGGCTGGTCGTCCGATGGGCTGCCCATCGGGCTGCAGATCGTCGGGCCCTGGCACGCCGACCGCCGCGTGCTCATCCTGGCCGCACACCTCGAGCGCGAGCGCCCGTGCGCGCGCCCGATGCCCCTCTAGGAGACATCCATGCCGCTCTCGCCCAAAGGCTTCCCGGTCCTGCTCAGCTTCGACATCGACGCCGAGACGATGTGGACCGGGCGCGATCCCAAGAACGCCGAGCGCCCCATCGTGATGAGCCAGGGCGCCTACGGCTGGAAGGTGGGGATGCCGCGCATCCTCGACCTGCTCGCCCGCTACGGCCTGCACGTGACCTTCTTCGTCCCGGGGCTGGTCATGGAGCAGCGCCCCGCGATGGTCGAGGCGATCCTCAAGGGCGGGCACGAGATCGCCCACCACTCGTGGTCGCACGCCTGGATCGTCAACCTGACGGCCGAGCAGGAGCGCGAGGAGATGGACCGGGGCATCGAGATCATCAAGCGCATGACCGGGCGGAACCCGGTCGGCTACCGCTCGCCCGCGGCGGAGTTCAGCCCCCACACCCTGCGGATGCTCGCCGAGTACGGGTTCGGCTACTCCTCGAACTACTTCGACGACGACTCGCCGTATCTCCACCGGATCGACGGCACGCTCACCGACATCGTCGAGTTCCCGTTCGCCTGGGTGCTGGACGACGCGCCGTTCTTCCAGTACTCGATCACGCTCCCCGGGCGCACCATGCAGGCGCCGTCGGCGGTGTTCGAGGCCTGGCGGCGCGAGTTCGATGTGCTCTACCGGGAGGACCGGTACTTCTGCCTCGCCATGCATCCCCAGATCATCGGCCGCCCGTCGCGCATCACCCTGCTCGAGGAGCTGATCCAGTACATCCTCGGCCACCCGCGGGTGTGGCCGGCCCGCTGCGACGAGGTGGCCGACGCGGTGCGGCCGGCCCTGCGCGCGGAGGCACGCGCGTGAGGCTCGCCGGGCGCCGCGTCCTCGTGACCGGCGCGGCCTCGGGGATCGGGCTCGCCACCGCGCGCCTGTTCCAGCGCGAGGGCGCCCGCGTGGCCATGCTCGACCGGGACGGCGCCGCGCTGACGAAGGCCGCCGGGGACGGCGCGGCGGCGCTGGTGTGCGACGTGGCCGAGGAGGGCCAGGTGCGGGCCGCCGTCGCGCAGGCCGCGGCCGCGCTGGGCGGGCTCGACGGGGTCGTCAACAGCGCGGGCATCGACCTGATGCGGCCCTTCGAGCAGATGACGGCGGCGGAGTGGGCGCGGGTCATGGCGGTCGACCTCACCGGCCCCATGCTCGTCTGCCACGCCGCGCTCCCCGCGCTCCGGCAGGCGGGGCGCGGGACCATCGTCAACATCGCCTCGGGCGCCGCGCTGCGGCCGCTCGAGCACCGGACGGCCTACTGCGCGGCGAAGGCGGGGCTCGTCATGTTCGGCAAGACGCTGGCCGTCGATCTGGCCGCCGACCGCATCCGCGTGAACGCGATCTGCCCCGGCATCATCGACACGCCGCTCTTCCGCTCCTCCTGGGCCGGGGCGGCGGATCCGGAGGCGGAGCTGGCGCGCATCCTCGAGCGCTACGTGATCAGGCGGCCCGGGGAGCCGGAGGAGATCGCGCAGGCCGCGCTGTACCTGACGAGCGACGAGTCCTCGTTCGTGACCGGGGCGGCGCTGGCGGTGGACGGGGGGCGGACGTTTCACTGACGCCGCCACACCCCGACCCCTCACCCTGCCCTCTCCCCTGAGGGGAGAGGGGGAGCGAGGTCCCCCT
>DATFAJ010000087.1:0-4294 GCA_035254745.1 Candidatus Methylomirabilota bacterium
GATCGTGGACCGCTACCTCGAGCACGCCCGCGTCTTCTACTTCCACAACGGGGGCCACTCCGAGTACTGGCTCGCCTCGGCCGACTGGATGCCGCGCAACCTGGACCACCGGGTCGAGATCGCCTTCCCGGTGCTCGACCCCCGACTGCAGTCCGAGATCCGCGAGGTGCTCGAGGTGCAGCTCACCGACACCACCAAGGCCCGGGAGATCCAGATCGACGGCAGCTCGACCCGGGTCCGCGTCGGGTCGGGCCCGCCGGTCAGGTCGCAGGAGCGGCTCTACGGGCTGGTGACCGCGGAGAGCCGCGCGTCCTAGCCGGGGATGGCCGCGGCGCTCAGGCCGCGGAGTCGACCGGCAGCGTGAAGCGGACGGTGGTGCCGCGCTCCTGCTCGCTCTCGATGGCGAGCTCGCCGCCGTGGGCCATGACCAGGTGCTTGACGATGGCCAGGCCGAGGCCGGTGCCGCCGAGCTCGCGCGAGCGCGCCTTGTCGACGCGGTAGAAGCGCTCGGTGATGCGCGGGAGGTCGGCGGGCGGGATGCCGATGCCGGTGTCGGCCACCGCCACCTCGATCGCGCCGTCCTCCCGGTTGCGGCCGGTCACGGTCACGGACCCGCCCTCCGGGGTGTACTTCACCGCGTTGTCGATGAGGTTGATCAGGATCTGGGCCAGGCGGTCGCGGTCCGCCGAGACGTCGCGCAGATCGGCGGCCAGCCGGGCGCTCACCGTGACCCGGGCCCGCTCCGCGCGCGGCGCGATGATGTCGATCACCGAGCCCACCACGTCCGCGACGCGCACCCGCTCGCGCCGGAGCGCCACCTTGCCGAGCTCGATGTTGGAGAGATCGGTCAGGTCGTTGAGCAGGCGCCCGAGCCGCTCGCTGTGCCGGAGCACGATCTCGAGGAAGCGCCGCGCGTTCTCCCGCTCGTCGAGCGCGCCGGAGAGGAGCGTCTCCAGGTAGCCCTGGATCGCGGTCAGCGGCGTGCGGAGCTCGTGGCTGACGTTGGCCACGAACTCGGTGCGCACCCGCTCGAGCTGCCGGAGCGCGGTCACGTCGTGGAGCACCATGACCACCCCGGGCCGGTCGCCCGCGATCGCGAGCCGCACCGCGTTCACCGCGAGGGTGCGCGTGGTCGGGCTCGTCACCAGCATCTCGCGCCCGACCGGCGCCGCCTCCGTCCCCGCGTGCACCGTCCGGAAGATCTCGTGCAGGTCGGCGTTGCGGATCACCTCGAGGAACGGCTTGCCCTCGCCGCGGATGCCGCTCAGCCCGAACATGGCCCGGGCCCGCTCGTTCATGAGCAGGATGTGCTCCTGGCCGTCGACCGCGATGACCCCCTCGACCATCGCGTCGAGCATCGCGGTGGTCTTGGACTGCTCCTGCTCGAGATCCTGGATCTTCTCCCGCAGGCGCGCCGCCATCACGTTGAGCGACCGGCCCAGGGTCCCGATCTCGTCGATGGACCGGGTGGGAGCCCGGACCAGGAAGTTGCCCCCGCTCATCTGCCGGGCGATCGACTGCATCTCCACCACCGGGCGCGTGACCCGTCCGGCCACGAAGACGCCGATGCCGAGCGCGATCAGCAGGGCCAGCGCCCCGCCCACCAGCATCACCTGGTGGAGGCTCGCGTACGAGCGGGTGACCGCGGAGAGCGGCAGGGCCAGGCGGAGGACCCCGACGATCCGGTCGCCGTCGCGCACCGGCTCGGCCACGTAGAGCAGCGGCGCCGCGACCGTGACGCTGCGCCGGAGGTCGCGGCCCTGGCGGCCTCCGAGCGCGGCGCGCACCTCGGGCCGGCCCGCGTGGTTCTCGAGCTGGCTCAGCTCCGCCTGGCTCCGGTCCGACTCGCCCAGGACCCGCCCGTCCGGGGCGATCAGGGTGACGCGCGAGCCCGTAGGCCGGGCCACCCGGTTCACGAAGTCCTGCGCGCCCGCGCCCCCGTTCGCGAGGGCGGCCCGGGCGTCGCCGTCGAGCACGGTGGCGAGCGCGCCGAGCCGCGTCTCGAGCGACTCGACCGCGAAGGCCTCGAGGGCCCGGTTCAGGTAGAGCCCGGCCGCGAGGACGGACACCGCCACGAAGCCCACCAGGGTCAGGGTGAGCTTGAGCGCGATGCTGCCCCGCACCAGCCTCAGATACGGGGCCCACGGCGCCCTCCTCACGAAGCGCTCTCGAAGCGGTAGCCCACCCCAGTCACGGTGCCGATCCGCTGCCCCTCCGTGCCCAGCTTCTGCCGGAGCCGGCGCACGTGCACGTCCACCGTGCGCGACTCAATCTCGCCCGCCGCCGAGTAGCCCCACACGTGGTCGAGCAGGTACTCGCGCGACAGCACGCGCCCCTGGGCCTCCGCCAGAGCCCGGAGCAGGTCGAACTCCTTGCGGGTGAGGCTCACCGCGGCCCCGTCCACCGTCACCCGGTGTGCCGCCGCGTCGATGGCGATCCGGCCGACGACCAGCGGCGCGTGCCCGGCCTCGGGGCGGGCGCGCCGCAGCACCGCGCGGATGCGCGCGACCAGCTCGCGCGGCGAGAAGGGCTTGACCACGTAGTCGTCGGCGCCCAGCTCGAGGCCGAGCACGCGATCCACCTCGTCGCCGCGCGCGGTGAGCATGACGATGGGCAGGCCCTGCGTCGCGGGATCCTGGCGCAGTCGCCGGCACACCTCGAGCCCGTCCAGCTCCGGCAGCATGAGGTCGAGGAGCACCAGGTCCGGCGGGCCCGCGCGCGCCACGCGCAGGGCCTCGGCCCCGCTCCGGCAGGCGGTCACCTGGTAGCCCTCGCGCTCCAGGTGGAACACGAGGAGATCCCGGATGTCCGGCTCGTCCTCGACGATCAGCACGCGCTGGGCCATGGCGTGGCGCCGCTCACCAGGGCCGCGTCTCCCCGATCTTGAGGATCCAGGCCCGCGCCGGATCGAGCCGACGGCGCTCGAACTCGGCCCGCATGCGGACCGGGGGCTCGGCGAGCGGCTCCTCGGCCAGGTCGAAGGTGCCCCAGTGCATGCCCAGCATCACCCGCGCGTCGAGATCCTCGAAGGCCTGCACCGCCTCCTCGGGCGTGGTGTGCACCGCCTTCATGATCTCGGCGGGAAGATAGGCTCCGATGGCGAGCGCGGCCACGTCGAATGGGCCGAGGCGGCGGCCCGCCTCCCGGAAGCCGTCGAAGTAGCCGGTGTCGCCGCCGAAGTAGAGCCGCCGCTCGCGTCCCACAATGACCCAGGAGCCCCACAGGCGCCGATTGGCGTCCCAGAACGAGCGCTGCGCGAAGTGCTGCGCCGGGACGCACACGAAGCGCACCCCCCGGTGCTGGTACTCCTGCCACCAGTCGAGCTCCTCCACGTGGGAGATGCCGTTGTCGCGGAACCACTCCCGGAGACCGAGCGGCACCAGGAAGAGCGGATCGTGGGTCGCGGCGAGCCGGCGGACGGTGGGCAGGTCGAGATGGTCGAAGTGATCGTGGGAGATCACCACCACGTCGATGCGGGGGAGGCTCTCGAAGGCGAGCCCCGGCGGGCCCAGGCGCCGGGGTCCGATCCACGAGGTGGGGCCGGCCCGATCGCTCCACTGGGGATCGGTGAGGATGGCGAGCCCGTCGACCTGTACCAGCAAGGTGGCGTGGCCGATCCAGGTGATGGCGGGGGCGGGCGGCACCGCCCGGAGCGCGGCCCCGTCGTTGGCCACGCGCGGCGCCTCGAAGTGGCGCGGCGAGGCGATGCTCTGCACGGCCCGGCGGAGGATGAACGTCCAGCGCGTCCAGGCCGAGGGCCGGGCGAACCCGGGATCGAGGTTGCGGAAGCCGCCGCCGGGGAGGTGGTGCGCCGGTCGACCCGCGATGCCTTCCGTGCCCGCGGTCGCGCACGCGAGCAGGATCAGCAGGGGGACCAGCGCCGCGGCTCGGGAGACCACTCTGGGCCGCAGTCTACCGCGGCCCCGTCGCGGGGGTAAAGCCTAAGCCGGGCGCGTCGCGCTCCCGGCCTTGCTCCCGTTGCTCGCGTTCTGCGGCAGCAGCCCGAGCAGGCGCAGCCGCTTGCGGAGCGTGTTGCGGTTGATCCCGAGCAGCTTCGCCGCCTTCAGCTGGTTGCCCCCGCACAGCTCGAGCGCGTGGCGCAGGAGCGGCTGCTCCACGCGGGCCATCACGCTTCGGTAGAGCCGGCCGCCCTGGGCCGCCGCTTCGCTCACGAGGGAGGGAAGCGTGGTGGTGACGAGGTCGTCGAAGCTCTCCGTCCCGGACTTGGTGCTCATGCCGGTCCCCTTCCCGTTTGGCCGAACGTGCAGCGCGCGGGCTTCGCTATGTTCCTTCA
>DATFAJ010000088.1:0-2563 GCA_035254745.1 Candidatus Methylomirabilota bacterium
AACGGCTGGCTGGCCACGTGACGGGGAATGTCGCGGCCGTCGGGCAGGCGCACCGCGTCCAGCTCCCGGTTCATGCGGAGGATCGCATACACCGGGCTCTCCTCCTGGCCGGCCACGTCGCCGGTGACGTAGACGACCCGCTGGAGATTCTTCCGGTACACGAACGGGGGCTCGGAGGTCGCCTCCACCCGGACGAGCTCCGCCAGCGGCACCAGCACACCGCCCGCGCCCCGGAGCTTGAGCCCGGCCAGGGCATCGACCCCGCTCCGCTGGTCGCGGGGCAGCCGCACGAAGATCGGCACGTCCTCCTTCTCGACCGGCAGATGCGCGAGACCCGGGCTCGCCCCGTCGAGCGCCACCCGCAGCGCGTCCACCATACGGTCCGTCGAAACGCCGAGCAGCGCCGCCTTCTCCTTGTCGAGGACGAAGCGGTAGCCGGGCTGCGGATCCTCCACGTACCAGTCCACGTCGACCACGCCCGGCGTGCGCTCGAAGACGCCGAGCACCCGCCGCGCGGCGTCGAGCTGGGCGGTGCGATCGTCGCCGTACACCTCGGCAACGAGGGTTTGCAAGACGGGCGGGCCCGGCGGGACCTCGGCAACCTTGATGCGCGCGCCCGCGGGCCCCGCAACGCGGCCCAGCACGGGGCGCAGACGCCCGGCGATCTCGTGGCTCTGGACGCTCCGGTCGCCCTTGGGGCGGAGGTTCACCTGGATATCGGCCACGTTCGATCCCTGTCGCACCGGCGGGAAGTAGTGGCGGATCAGCCCGTTGAAGTTGTAGGGCGCCGCGGTCCCCACATAGAGCTGCAGGTCGGTCACGTCGCGATCGGCGGCCAGGGCCTGGCCGAGCTCGCGGCCCACCCGCGCGGTCTCCTCGAGCGTGGTGCCCTCGGGCATGTCCACGATCACCTGCAGCTCGCTCTTGTTGTCGAAGGGCAGCATCTTCACCCGCACCAGCCGCAAGTACACCAGCGAGCCGGATCCCACCAGGAGGAGGCCGACCACGCCCAGGAAGAACCACCGGCGCTTCCAGTCGGCGAGGAGCGGGGTCATGAGCCGGCGATAGAGGCGGGTGGTCCAGTCCTCCGCGCCGTCCTCGTGGCCGGGCCCGCCGCCGGCGGGCGCGCGCAGCAGTCGGGTGGCGGCCCACGGCGACACCATGAACGCGATGAAGAGCGAGAAGAGCATGGCCACCGAGGCGCCGACCGGAATCGGCCGCATGTACGGGCCCATGAGCCCGCCCACGAAGGCCATCGGCAGGATCGCGGCGATCACCGCAAACGTGGCCAGGATGGTGGGGTTGCCGACCTCGTCCACCGCCTCGACGGCCACCGCAGCCGGGGAGCGACCGCGATTGGCGGGCAGGTGGACGTGACGCGCGATGTTCTCGACCACCACGATCGCGTCGTCCACCAGGATGCCGATGGAGAAGATCAGGGCAAAAAGGGTGACCCGGTTCAGGGTGTAGCCGTAGAGAAAGTAGAGGAAGAGGGTGAGCGCCAGCGTGACCGGGATGGCCACCAGCACCACCACGGACGCGCGGAGGCCGAGGAACACCGCGATCAGCACCGTCACCGACACCGTCGCGAGCAGGAGATGCCGGAGGAGCTCGTTGGACTTCTCGCTCGCCGTCTCCCCGTAGTTGCGGGTCACGGCCAGGTGCACGTCGACGGGGATCAGGCTCCCGCGCACCGCCTGCACCTTGGCCAGCACGTGGTCGGCGATCACCACCGCGTTGGTGCCCTTGCGCTTGGCCACCGACAGCGTCACCGCAGAGGCGACCCGTCCCGGCGCCGGGCCGCGCCCGGATGCACCCGCCCCCCCGCTCATCAGCACGTACTCCCGCGGCTCCTCCGGTCCGTCGTCGACCGAGGCCACGTCCCGCAGGTGAACGGGCCGGCCACGGGCCACGCCCACCACCACCTGCCCCAGCACGGCGGGATCGGCCAGGAAGACGCCGGCATCGACGAGATACTCGCGGTTGCCCCGGGTGAAGCGTCCCACGCGCTGCTCGCGGTTCGCCTCGCCCAGCGCCGCCACCACCGCGTCCGGCGTCACCCCGAACCCGGCGAGGCGCTCGCGGTCGAGCGTCACCCGGAGCTGCCGGCGCAGCCCGCCGATGAGGCGCGTCTCGGCCACGTCGGAGACCGCCTTGACCTGGTCGTCGAGCTGCGCAGCGATGCGGCGCAGCGTGAACGGATCCGCGTGCTCGCTCCACAGAGTGAGGGCCAGGATCGGCACGTCGTCGATGGAGCGGGGCTTGACGAGCGGCTGGGAGGCGCCGGGCGGGATCAGGTCGAGGTTGGCGCGCAGCTTGTCGTGGAGCTTCACCATGCTGCGCTCCTCGTCCTCGCCCACGAAGAAGCGCACGATGGCCACGCTCGCCCCAGGCTGGCTGATCGAGTAGACGTACTCGACGCCAGGGATCTCCTTGAGCTTCTTCTCCATCGGGATGCTGATCCGCTCCTCCACCTCCTTGATGCCGGCGCCCGGCATGTCGACGAAGACGTCGGCGAAGGGAACCACGATCTGCGGCTCCTCTTCGCGCGGCGTCGCGAGCA
>DATFAJ010000089.1:0-3252 GCA_035254745.1 Candidatus Methylomirabilota bacterium
CGGCCGGGGGCGCGGTGATGATCGCGTTCGCCTCCGCGTAGATGGCACGGAGCGTCTCGGTCGGTGGCCCTGCCTCGTGCATCGCGTGTGCCACCCGCCGTGAGCGCCCGCCCGGCGTCGAATCCGGGCATCGAGGCCGCGACTGCCGCGTCCGGATCCGCCGTCCGGATGGTCGAGCGCCGGTCGCGCGGGCTGCGACTACTCGGTCGAGACGATTCTTCCCGGTAGAAGGAGTCGCGCCGGCTCAGGCGCCCGGTCGCGAGCGGAGCCCGAGGAGCTCGCCCGTGGTGGCGGAGGCCTTGAGGCCGGAGCCGGTGAGGACCAGCACCGTGTCCTCCTGCGGGCGGATCACGCCCGCGGAGAGGAGGCGCGTGAGCCCCGCGGCGGCGGCGGCCGCGGTGGGCTCGACGTAGAGGCCGCGGCGCGCCAGGTCGCGGAGCGCCTCCACGATCTCGGCCTCCTCCACCGCGACCACGCTGCCGCCGGACCCGCGGACCGCGCGCAGCACCTCGGGGCCCCGGGTGGGCCGGGGCGTGGCGATGCCCTCCGCCACGGTGGGCCGCACCTCGACCGGCCCGAGGGTCTCGACCCCGGCGCGGAAGGCGGCCTCGTAGGGCGCGCAGTGCGCGGCCTGCACGCCGAAGAGGCGGGGCCGCCGGCCGATCTCCCCCGCGCGCCGCAGCTCGTCGAAACCGCGGTCGGCGCCGAGCACGTTGCTGCCGTAGCCGAGCGGCACCACCACGTTGTCGGGCGCGCGGAAGCCGGACTGCTCCCACAGCTCGTAGGCCAGGGTCTTGGTCCCTTCCACGAAGAAGGGCTGCCAGTTGTGGCTCGCGTAGAAGAGCTCGGCGCTCTGCCGGAGCGCGGCCTCGGCCACGTCCTGGCGCGAGCCCTTGATCGTCACCACGTCGGCGCCGCACGCCGCGATCTGGGCGATCTTGGGATAGGACGCGGTCTCCGGTACCAGGATGCGGCACGCCAGCCCGGCCGCCGCCGCGTAGGCCGAGAGCGAGGCGCCCGCGTTGCCCGAGGAGTCCTCGAGCACGCGCGTGACGCCGCGGCTCTTGAGATAGCTCACCATCACGGTCATGCCCCGGTCCTTGAACGAGCCGGTCGGCATCATGAACTCGAGCTTGAAGCGCACCGGCGCGTCGTGCCATCGCCCGTCGAGGAGCGGGGTCCAGCCCTCGCCGAGGCTCACCGCGTGCTCGACGCCCACTGCGAGCGCGCGCGCGTAGCGCCACACCGAGCGGCGGCCCGGCTCGATGTCGCGGCGGGTGAGGCCCGGCCCCGGCGAGAGGTCGAGATAGTGGCCGTTGTCGGCCCGCCAGCGCGCCTCGTCGAGCGGGTAGGTGCGGCCGGTGGAGTGGTCGACGTAGTGCACGGTCGCGGCCCCGGTCAGAGCGTCGCCTCGAGCGCGGTGAGGGCGAGCACGCGGGTGCACAGGAAGAGGTCGGCCAGCTCCACGTGGACGTCGTGGTAGTCGGTGTAGCCGCCCCCGGGGCCGTAGATGCAGCAGGGGATGCCGGCGGCCCAGAGGTGCGTGGTGTCGTTGCCCGCGTAGCTCTGCGGCAGCCGCACCCCGAAGTGCTCGGGCTCAGCCCCGGTCATGCGGCGGAGGTTGCGCCGCACCATCTGCACGACCGGCTCGCTCTTGGGCACGTCCACCGCGGCCTTGGCGAGGCGGCCGAGCCCGCGCTCGCGCGCGGGCGGGAACTCGATCTCGTAGCGGAAGCGCGGGTCGGCGGCGGCGAGCGCGTCGAGGGTGCGGCGGATGTCGGCCACCACCGTCTGGCCGGTCTGGCTCGCGTTGAAGCGCACGTTCACGTAGGCGGTGCAGAAGTCGCTCACCGTGTAGGCGCCGCGCAGGTCGTGCTCGCGACCGCGCCCGCCGATGATCGAGCCCACGTTGAGCCGCGGCAGGCCGGGCAGGTCGGGGTCGTGGACGTGGGTGAAGCGTATCGCCTCGAGGGCCGCGATGGCCCGCGTCATCAGGGCGATCGCGTCGACGCCCTGCTCCTTCTTGCTGATGTGGGTGGCGCGGCCGAGGGTGTGGATCACCACGTCCATGGTGCCGGTGTGCTTGGTCAGGATGGTGCGGGCCCCGTAGGGCTCGGCCACCACCGCCATGTCGGTGCGCTGGCCGTGCTCGAGCGCGTGGATCGTGCCGATGCCGCTGTTCAGCTCCGCGGCCACGCAGGCCAGCACCACGTCACCGCGCCGCGGCACCCCCGCGCGTCGCAGCGCGAGGGTCGCCATGATGCAGGCGGTGACGCCCGCCTTCATGTTGAAGATGCCGTGGCCGAAGAGCTTGCCGTCGGCGATCCAGGGAGTGAACGGGTCGCGGGTCCAGCCGGAGGCGAGGGGGTCGATGTCGATGTGGCCGTTCAGCATGATGGAACGACCGCCGCCCGTGCCGGGCAGGCGCGCGATGGTCTGCTTGCGCCCGGGCTCGATCTCCTGCAGCGTCACCGCGAGCCCCTGCCCGCCCAGGTAGTCGGCGAGCCACTCCGCGCAGGGCGTCTCCTCGGTGGTGAACGACGGGATGCGGATCAGGTCGGACGCGAGCCGCACGACCTCCGCGTCGTCGATGCGGGCGAGGACCCGGCTCTGGAGCTCGGGCGGCACCGTGTCGGGCATGGGCAGACATTACATCACCTCGCGCCCTCCGCGCGCGCCGACGCTGGTAGACTCGCCGGCGAGCCATGAAGAAAGACTTCCGAGAGCCGCCCCTCTCGCCCGACATGCCAAGACGCGTCTTCATGGGGGCCATCGCGGGTGGCCTCCTCGCGGCGCGGAGCGCCGCCGAGGCGCAGGAGGCGAAGAGGATCTACACGGTAGGATTGGTGTCGATCGGGACCGGTCCCGGCGACTTGGGCCTCTGGCAGTCCTTCATCAATACGATGCGCGAGCTGGGTTACGGCGAGGGTCGGAACCTCGTCGTCAGGCGGGCCTTTGGCAGCCCGGACCGCTTGGCCGACATGGCCGGCGAGCTGGTCGGGGCCCGGGTCGACGTCTTCGTGACGACGGGACCACGGGAGACGCGCGCGGCCCAGCGGGCGACCGCCACGATCCCGATCGTCATGACCTTCGTGGAAGATCCGATCGCGGAGGGATTGGTGAAGAGCCTGGCGCAGCCGGGGACCAACGTGACCGGCGTCACCAGCCTCGTCCCCGGACTCAGCCAGAAGTATGTCGAGCTGCTCCGGGAGGCTCTGCCCACGGCGCGGCGAGTCGGAGTCGTCGCGAGCC
>DATFAJ010000090.1:0-4783 GCA_035254745.1 Candidatus Methylomirabilota bacterium
GCCGCGGTGACCGCCGCGATCTCGTCCTCGGCCTGGAAGGTGCGCACCCGGAAGCGCTTGTGCAGCGCGAGCTCGTGGAGGATGTCGCTCGCCGGGGTGATCGGGTAGGCGCCGAACACCACCGGCACCTTGGTGCGCTCGGCCGCCGCGAGCAGCCCCCAGGCCAGTGCGCGGTTACCGGTCATGCTGCGGTACACGCCCGGCGCCATCTCGGCCGGCTCGACGCCGTAGTGCTCGGCGAACATCTCCGCGGTCTCACCGAAGGCGTGGCCCGCCTTGAGCGCGCGGACGTTGGCCTCCACGAACTCGGGCCGCTTGGCGAAGCGCTTCTTGATCGCGTCCAGGGTCGGCTCGAGCGGGCGCGTGTACACCCACGACACGAGCCCGAGCGCGAAGAAGTTCTTGCAGCGGTCCTTCTCCTTCGCGTTCAGCGGCATGTCCTCGAGCGCCTTCTTGGTGAGCCCCTCCATGTCGACCTGGTGCAGGCGGTACTTCTCGCCCAGGGTCGAGTCGTCGAGCGGGTTGTTGGCGTAGCCCGCCTTGTCGAGGTTGCGCTTGTCGAACGCGGAGGGGTTCACGATCAGGATGCCGCCCGGCTTGAGATCGGCCAGGTGCACCTTGAACGCGGCCGGGTTCATCACCACCAGGGCGTCGAGCTTGTCTCCGGGGGTGTAGACGCGCTGGCTGCCGAACTGGAGCTGGAAGCTCGACACCCCGAACAGGGTTCCGGCGGGGGCCCGGATCTCGGCGGGGAAATTCGGCAGCGTGGAGATGTCGTTGCCGGCCCACGCGGCCTCGGTCGTGAACTGCTCGCCCGTCACCTGCATCCCGTCGCCCGAGTCTCCGGCGAACCGGATCACGGCGCGCGTCAGGGTGCGGCGCGGCTTCGACGCGGTCCGCGCGGCGGCCACACTCTCACTCATCTTCGGTGTCCTTTCCGTCCAGGCGCATGCCCATGTCTATAGCGGCTTGCAGGCGGAGTGGCTCTGGTCACCCTGGCGTCTGGGAAGCGCGATCAGATGCGTGACACTCCCAAGTCATGCTACCCAAACGCTTGAATGGAAGCAAGGTTGTCTGCGGTCAGACCGCCCGACCGGACCCCCCGACCCCCCCCCTACAGCTCGAGCAGCTCCATCTTGGGCGAGCGAGTCAGGTTCCGGCAGCCCGTACCCTCGACGAGGACCATGTCCTCGATGCGGACCGCCCCCCGCCCCGGGTAGTAGAGCCCGGGCTCCACCGTCACCACGTGGCCCGTCTTGAGCTCGGAGTCGAGGCGGCTGATCCGCGGCAGCTCGTGGATGTCGAGGCCGACCCCGTGGCCGGTCCCGTGGAAGAAGCCCTGATTCCGCCCGTTCACGACGCCGGTCGTGTACCCCCGGGCCTCGAGGGTGCGGTTGACCTCGGCGTGGATGGCGGAGCCGGAGGCGCCGTCGCGGATCAGCTCGATGCCGCGCAGCTGGCTGGCCAGCACCGCGTCGTAGAGGCGCCGGAGCTCGTCGGGGGCCCGCCCCTTGACCACCGTGCGGGTCATGTCGGCGAAGTAGCGGGTCCGGGACGACCGGGGGAAGATGTCGAAGATGATGCCCTGGTTGGGGCGAATCGGCCCCGAGCCCTGGTTGTGCGGATCCACCCCCTGCTCCCCGCAGGCGATGATGGTGTGCTCCGCGATGCAGTCGTTCTCCATGAGCGAGACGTTGACCGCCTTCTTGAGGTCCTCCGACGTGAGGGGCCGGCCCCGGTAGAGCACCTCGTCGCCCCGGATGACGCCCTCGCGGAGCATGGCCAGCGCCGCCTCCAGCGCGGTCTCGGTGTGGCGCTGCGTCTCCTCGATGGCCGCCACCTCTTCCGGCGCCTTGACGACCCGCTCGGGCAGGAAGGGGCTCGGGCGGGGCGTGATCGTGACGCCCCGCTCGCGGAGCCGGTCGGCCAGCTCCAGCGGGAAGTCTCCCGGCACCTCGACCGCCTTGACGCCGTAGTCCTCGAGCAGGAGGCTGACCGTGTCGGTGAGCCGGGGCTGGGGCCAGCGCTGCCGGGCCTTGGCCTCCCACTGCGACAGCGAGAGCACCTCGTCGACGCGCGCCTGGGCGCGGGCCCGGTCGACCTCGAGGTCGGACATCAGCAGGGTCTTCCGCCCGCCCACCTGGAGGAACACGAAGGCGTCCGGGGCCAGGAAGCGGCACGCGTAGTAGAGGTTGGAATCGCTCTCGCTCGCCGCGATGATCAGGGACGCGGGGGTCTCGCTCATGCCACGGCTCCTCGTCAGGCTCTGGTGGGAAAGCGGAGGACGCGCATGTCGACTACGGTATCACGGCGCCCCGTCGACCGGCTTCTGGAGCTGCTCGATGAAGCGCGCCACCACCGGGGTGAGCCTCCGCCCGCGGCGGTGGATGATGCCGATCGGCCGCACCAGCCCCGGGAGCGTCAGCGGGGTCACCGCGAGCGTGCGCATCCCCGACTCGTTGAGAACGGTCGGGCGCGGGAGGATGCTCACCCCCGCGTTGATGCCGATGGCCTGCTTGATGGTCTCGACGTTGTCGAACTCCATCACCACCTCGACCCGGACCCCGTGCTGCTTGAGGGCCCGATCGATGGCCTTGCGGATCGCGAGGTCGCGGTCGAAGGCCACGAACTTCTCGCCCTGCAGCTCGGACGCGGCCACCGAGCGTCGCCGGGCCAGGCGGTGGGCGGGATGCGCGACCAGCACCATGGGCTCCATCCGCAGGGGCAGCACGGTGAGCGCGCGGGTGGCGGCGGGGTAGGACAGGATCCCGACGTCGGCCTCGTCCTCCAGCACCGCCTCCACCACCTTGTGCGGGTGCAGGCACTCGAGCAGGACGCGCGCCTGGGGGTAGGCGGCCATGAACGGCTGCATGTGCCGGCTCATGTCGTGCAGCCCCACCGAGTAGATCGCGGCCACCCGCACCGTGCCCTCCACGCGCTCGCGGGCCGCGGCCAGCTCCGCGCGCGCCTTCTCCCATCCCTGGAGCAGGGTGCGACAGGAATCGTAGAAGGCCTGCCCCTGCTCGGTGGGCAGGAGCGGGCGGCGCGAGCGGTCCAGGAGCACCGCGTCCAGCTCGGCCTCGAGCTGCTGGATGGCCTGGCTCGCCGCCGACTGCGAGACGGTGTTCGCGGCGGCGCCGCGGGAGAAGCTCCGCAGGCGCACCACGTCGCAGTAGAGCTTCAAGGTCTCGAGGTTCACGGGCCTCAAGCTACCACTATTAGGATAATTAATGACGTGTTTTTTTACTTTGTGCTTGGCTAATGCTTTCGCCCCGTGTAGGCTCTCGGGAAGTTCGGCGACGGCAGGACAAACGGTCTGGGGCCCCGGTCGCGAGTGCCGGGGTGGAGAGAGAGAACGCGATGCACCAAGACGTGTCAGCGCTGACCCCGGGGATGCCCCCGGCGCAGGGCCTGTACGATCCGGCGCACGAGCACGACGCCTGTGGCGTGGGCTTCGTGGTGGACATCAAGGGCCGCAAGTCCCACGCCATCGTCACCCAGGCCCTCACGGTCTTGAAGAACCTCCTGCACCGGGGTGCCTGCGGCTGCGAGGTGAACACCGGGGACGGGGCCGGGATCCTGATCCAGATGCCGCATCGGTTCCTTGCCCGCGAGTGCGCCGCCCTCGGCATCACCCTGCCCGAGCCGGGACGGTACGGGGCCGGGCTGGTCTTCCTGCCGCGCGACGCGCGCGACCGGGCCGAGTGTCGGGCCATCCTCGAGCGGATCGCGGTCGAGGAGGGCCAGGTGCCGCTCGGCTGGCGGCCGGTGCCCACCGACTCCTCGCCGATCGGCCCCACCGCGCGATCGGTGGAGCCCACGTTCGAGCAGGTGTTCATCGCGCGGGGCGCCGGCGTGCCCGATCGCGCCGCATTCGAGCGCAAGCTCTACGTGATCCGCAAGCGCGCCGAGCACGCAGTGCGCAAGAGCACGCTCGGGGCGCGGCAGTACTTCTATCTCCCGAGCCTGTCGGCCAACACCCTCATCTACAAGGGCATGCTCTCCGCGGATCAGATCGAGGGCATGTTCCCGGACGTCACCGATCCTCTCGTCGAGTCGGCCCTGGCCCTGGTCCACCAGCGGTTCTCCACCAATACGTTCCCCTCGTGGCCGCTCGCGCACCCGTACCGCTTCATCGCCCACAACGGCGAGATCAACACGCTCCGCGGCAACATCAACTGGATGCGCGCCCGCGAGACCCTGTGCCACTCCGCGGTCCTGGGCGACGACCTCAAGAAGATCGTGCCGATCGTGGTGGAGGGCGGCAGCGACTCCGCGGTGTTCGACAACGTGCTCGAGTTCCTGGTCATGGCCGGGCGGCCCCTGCCCCTGGCCGTGCTCATGATGATCCCGGAGGCCTGGAGCGGGCACGAGTCGATGAGCGAGGAGCGCAAGGCCTTCTACGAGTACCACGGCTGCCTGATGGAGCCCTGGGACGGGCCGGCGTCGATCGCCTTCACCGACGGCACCGTCATCGGCGCGGTGCTCGACCGCAACGGCCTCCGGCCCTCGCGCTACTACGTGACCAAGGACGACATGGTGGTGATGGCCTCCGAGGTCGGCGTGCTCGACATCGCCCCCGAGCGGGTGCTCCTGAAGGAGCGGCTGCACCCGGGCCGCATCTTCCTGGTGGACACCGCCCAGGGCCGCATCATCGACGACGCGGAGCTCAAGCACACCTACGCCACCCAGTATCCGTACGGGGAGTGGCTCCGGGCGTACCTGACCCCGGTCGAGAACCTGCCCGCACCGCCCAGCGTGCCGGAGCCCGACCACCAGACGG
>DATFAJ010000091.1:0-2978 GCA_035254745.1 Candidatus Methylomirabilota bacterium
GGCGATCACCTTTCGTGCCGAGCAGGTCTTTCTCCAGACCCCCGGCCCCGGCGCCGGCACCCCGATGGCGTAGGGCCGGAGCGCACGATGGGGCTGCTACCCGACGAGATCAAGGCCGCCATGCAGGGGGTGATCCCCTCCCACGTCGTGACGTGCGCGGGCGACGGAACGCCGAACGCCAGCGCCATCTCGCAGGTGTACTACGTCGACGGCGATCACGTCGCGCTCTCGCATCAGTTCTTCAACAAGACCAAGCGCAACCTCGCGGAGAACCCGCAGGCGATGGTGTGGCTGATCCACCCGGAAACGTTCGACACGTGGGACCTCGAGCTCGTGCTCGACCACTCGGAGACGAGCGGCCCGGTCTTCGACGCGATGGACATGCAGATCGAGGCCATCGCGTCGATCGTCGGGATGAAGGGGATCTTCAAGCTCAAGGCCGCGGATATCTTCCGGGTGATCTCGGTCACGAAGACGAGCGGCGAGCGGATCCCGCGCTCCCTGATTCCGCGGGCGGACCGCTGACCTCGCCGCGCCTCCGCCGGCCTCGCACATGAGCGCCGCCGCCGACGATCAGGATTCGCAGGGGCTGCGCGAGCAGATCGCCCGGAACCAGGAGACGATCGACCGCCTCAACCTCGATCTCGCCAAGCGCACCAACGACGTCCGCATCATCCAGCAGATCTCTTCCGAGATCACGTCCACGCTCATCCTCGACGAGGTCCTCGGCATCGTCCTCGGGGCCATGGAGCGCGTGCTCGGCTTCCGGCACTCGATGCTCCTGCTCGCGGAGCCGGCCGGCGACACCCTGGCGGTCGCCGCCACCCGCGGCTATGGACGGCCGAGCACGGAGGCGCGCGTCCGGATCGGCGACGGGGTCATCGGCGTCGTGGCCGAGCGGAAGACCCTGATGCGCGTCGGGAACATCGGCGCCAGCCTGCGATACCTGCAGGCGATTCGCGGGCGCATGCAGGCGGCGGGACAGGCGCCCCCTGAGGAGACGCCCGCCGCCTTGCCGGGGCTGCCCGACGTCCAGAGCCAGCTCGCCCTGCCACTGCTGGTCAAGGATCGCCTGGTCGGGGTCCTCGTCGTGGAGAGCGCCAAGCCCAACGCCTTCGACGAGCTGGACGAGGTGGTGCTGCGCATCGTCGGCAACCAGGCGGCCACTGCCATCGACAACGCGCGGACGTACCAGATGGTGGACCAGCTGGGCCGCCTGAAGCGCTTCTTCTCCCCGCACCTGGCCGAGCTCATCATCCGCGGCGGGGCCGACGACCCGCTCAAGACCCACCGCCGCGAGGTCACCGTCGTCTTCCTCGACCTCCGGGGGTTCACCGCGTTCGCGGAGACGGCCGAGCCGGAAGAGGTCATGGGGGTCCTCCGCGAGTACCACGCCGAGATGGGGAAGCTGATCCTGGCCCACGAGGGCACGCTCGAGCGTTTCACCGGCGACGGGATGATGATCTTCTTCAACGATCCGCTTCCCGTGCCCGACGCCGGGCGCCGGGCCGCCCGCATGGCCGCGGAGATGCAAGAGCGTGTGTCGCCCCTCACCGCCAAGTGGCGCCGGCTCGGGTACGAGCTCGGGCTCGGCATCGGCATCGCCAAGGGCTTCGCCACCATCGGCGGCATCGGCTTCGAAGGGCGCTGGGACTACGGCGCCATCGGCACCGTGACCAACCTCGCGGCCCGCCTCTGTGGCGAGGCGAAGGGCGGCGAGATCCTCGTCTCGACGCGTCTCGCCGCCGAGCTCGAGGAGATCGCGGAGACCGAGGAGCTGGCGCCGCTCACCCTCAAGGGATTCGCCCGGCCGGTCCCCGCGATGAGGCTCGTGCGGCTCAAGCCGGCGTGAGCGGACGGTCAGACGGCGGCGCCGGCTCCCAGGACGGCGGCGACCGGGGCGGCCACCGAGAATAGCGGTCGCCGCTCGGCGGCCCGGCTGGCGGCGAGTGCGCCGCGCGGCAGGAACGCGATCCCGGAGCCCGCGACCAGGTCCCGCACCGTCGCGGACACGATGACGTCGCCGCCCTTCGCGACGGCGGCGACGCGACGGGCGACGTCGAGGGCGGCGCCCCTCAGGCCCTCGGGCTGAACTTCGCACTCGCCGGTGTGCAGGCCGGCCTTCGCCACCATGCCTCGCCGGCGGGTCCCTTCCACGATTGCGCTCGCACACCGGACCGCCCGGGCCGGCCCGTCGAAGGTGGCCAGGATTACCCGGCCGGTCTCGGATAGAACCCTCCCGCGAGACCGGAGGATCTCCGAGCGGGCCGTTTCGCCAAAGGCCTCGCCGCGAGGCGCGGCCTTTGCCCCGTTCCCCCGCGGCGCGAGCTGGGCCACCATCACGGTGACCAGCACCCGATCCGGTTCGATGGCGGCGTCCGGCTCGGTGACGAATCGCTCGATCTCGGCTCCGATGGCCTCGGCATCCGCCAGCCAGGGCAGGTGGTCGGCGCCCGGCAGCTCGACGTAGCGCGCGCCCGGGATGCGGGCGGCCAGATAGCGCCCATAGCGCACGTCGATGGTCTGATCGCCCACCGCGTGGAGCACCAGCGTGGGCACGCGAATGGCCGGGAGCACGTGCCGGAGGTCCAGCTCCCGGTTGATATCGAGCAGGGCGGCGGCCGCACCCGGGCTGGCGCTCATGCGCAGGAATCTGGCCCACCAGCGGCAGAACGCCTCGTCGTCCTTCACGCTGGGCGCCCGCCTCGCGACCCCGATGGGTCCGCCCCAGTCGCGCTGGACCGTGTCGATGTACCCCGCATAGTCCTCCGCCGAAGGTCCCCACGGGTGATCGGGTGCGTGGATCAGGCGGGCATAGGAGCCGATCAAGACCAGCCCCGCGGCGCGGTCGGGGTAGGTCGCGGCGAACAGCGCGCACATCGAGCCGCCCTCCGAGTAGCCGACGAGAGAGGCGCGCTTGCTGCCAACCGCGTCCATCACCGCACGCACGTCGCTCATGCGCTGCTCGAGCGTCGGCA
>DATFAJ010000092.1:0-8887 GCA_035254745.1 Candidatus Methylomirabilota bacterium
CGCCTGGTCGCGGTCGACGGTGCGTCCCCGCTCACGCTGGTCGCGCGCACGCGGGCCGCGGCCGGCCCCGTCCGCTACGAGGTCGAGCGCGCGGGCCGGCGCCTGACCGTCGAGCTCGCGCCGCGCCCGCTCGGCTGGGGCGGGGTCGTCGGCCACTTCGGGCTCTACGTGCTCGTCTCCGCGGTCATGCTGGGGGTGGGCGCCCTGGTCTACGTGCAGAACCCGGTCGCCGCGCCGAACCGGCGCTTCCTCCTCTACATGTGCCTCTGGGCCGTCTCGAACGTCGCGGTCCCGGCCGCGGTGCTGGGGGCGCGCCCCGCCGCCGCGACGGTGGTCGGCCTGGTGGCGCCGCTCCTGTCCATCCACGGGTGGATCTTGTTCCTGACCTACCCGGCCAACCCGGCGCGGGAGCGCTGGCTCGAGCGCCACCGGGTGATCCCGCGCCTCTACCGCCTGGCCGGGGTGCTCGGCCTGGTCGGCGCGCTGGCCTACGTGCTGATCGCGTGGCGGGCTCCGGCTCTGCTCGTGGACGGCTGGGTCTACCCCGCCTCCGCCGCGGTGCTGTCGCTGCTGAGCGCGCTCTCGTTCCCGATCAAGATCGGCGCGCTGCTCGACACCAAGCGGCGGGCCGCCTCTCCGCTCGTCGATCAGCAGACCACGGTGCTCCTGCTCGGCATCGCGATGGGGCTCGGCGGGTGGCTCGGCCTGATGCTCTGGCCCCTCCAGCAGCTCTACGCCTCTCCGGTGGACCCGCAGGTGGGCTCGGCCCTGATGCTGCTCTACCCGGCCGCCATCGGCTACGCCACCGTGCGCTACCGGCTCTTCGACGCCACCGTGGTCATCCGGCGCTCGGTCATCTATACCGGGCTGGCCGGCCTCATCACCGGGGCCTACGCGCTGCTGCTCGCCTCCGCCAACGCACTGCTGGCCCAGGCCGACCTCACCCGGTCGCCGTGGTTCTCGGCCGCCTTCATGTTCCTGGTCGCGCTGCTCTTCAACCCGCTGCGCGAGCGGGTGCGCGGGGCGGTGGACCGGACCTTCTTCCGCGAGCGCCACGACTGGGTGCAGGCCATGCGCACGCTGGCCCGCTCGATGTCGAGCCTGCTCGACCTCGAGGAGATCACCCGCCGGCTCACCACCACCATCGAGGCCTCCATGCACGTGCGGACCGCCCGCCTGCTCGTGGACGGCCTGCCGCACGACGTGGTCGCGGCCCTCGAGATCGCCCCCGGCGCGCGCTCCCGCTACCAGGTCGCGGCCGATCCGCGCTTCGCCGAGGCGGGCGGACCCGCGCTCGGCGCCTACCAGGCCCTCGGCGCGGAGGTGGTGGTGCCGCTCCGCTTCCAGGCGCGCCTGCGCGGGCTGCTCGTGCTGGGGGCCAAGCGCTCCGAGGCCGCGTACACCGGCGAGGACCTCGAGATGCTGGAGGCGCTCGCCGACCAGGCCGCGGTCGCGGTGGCCAACGCGGAGGCGCACCGCCAGGTGCTCGAGTACGCGGAGCAGCTCGAGCGCAGCCTGCTCATCCGCAGCAGCCTCGCCAAGTTCGTCCCGCGCCGGGTGCGTCAGCTCATCGAGGAGTCTCCGGAGGCGCCGTCGCTCGAGAAGCGAGAGACCGACGTGAGCGTGCTCTTCGCCGACATCAGCGGCTACACGCGGCTGTCCTCGCGCCTGCCCCCCGACGACCTGGGCGCGCTCGTGGAGCGCTACTTCGGCGCCTTCCTCGACGAGATCGTCAAGCACGGCGGCGACGTCAACGAGACCGCGGGCGACGGCCTCATGGTGATCTTCCACGAGGGCGAGCACGCGCGCGCCGCGGTGGAGGCGGCGCGGGCGATCCACCGGCGCGCGGCCGAGATCGGGGCCGAGCTGGCCGCCCGCTTCGACCCGGTGGCCATGCACGTGGGGGTCAACACCGGGCCCGCGCTGCTGGGCGCGACCAAGATCGAGGGCAGCGCCGGGACCCGCTGGACCTACACCGCATCCGGCATGACCACCAACATCGCGGCGCGGCTGTCGGCCCAGGCCGGCGACGGCGAGATCGTCATCAGCGAGCCCACCCGGCTCCGGCTGGGGGCGGACCTGGCCGTGGAGGACCTGGGGGTGCGCGAGCTCAAGAACGTGGAGACGCCGCTGCGGCTGTTCCGGCTTCGGTAGGGCTCCGGGTGGCTTGACGGGGAGGGGAGGCCCCTATAGAATGGCGCACCGCGAGCGGCCCGCGACGTCCGGCGCGGAGTCCCGACGGAGCCCTGGAGTCCATCGAACCCGAGGAGGAGCCAACACCATGGAACTGACCCGACGTGACCTGCTCAAGGGAGCGGCCGCCCTGGGCGCCGCCGCCGCGGTGCCGCTGACCGCGGGCGGCCCGGCACTGGCGCAGACCACCCAGAAGAAGGAGCTGGTCACCGCGCAGAGCGGCGACATCTCGAAGTTCGACCCGCACTTCAGCACGTCGTCCAACGACGTGCGCGTCTCGTTCAATATCTTCGACAACCTCACGAGCCGGCATCCGGACGGCAAGCTCTACCCGGGCCTCGCCACCGAGTGGAAGCTCGAGGGGCAGACCACCTGGCGCTTCAAGCTGCGGCAGGGGGTGAAGTTCCACAACGGCGACCCCTTCACCTCGGCGGACGCGAAGTACAGCATCGAGCGCACCTACGATCCGGCGGCCAAGACCATGGTGGCGACGGCCCTCGCCACCATCGAGAAGATCGAGGCGCCGGACGCGCACACGCTGGTCATCACCACCAAGAAGCCCGACCCGCTGCTGCCCGCGCGCCTGGGCTTCTACGGCGGCCAGATCGTACCGAAGAAGTACCTCGAGTCGGTGGGCAACGACACCTTCAACGCCAAGCCGGTGGGCACCGGGCCGGTGAAGTTCGGCTCCTGGGTCAAGGACGACAAGGCCGTGCTCGAGGCCAATCCCGACTACTGGGGCGGCAAGATCGACGTGGACCGGTGGACCATGCGGCCGATCCCGGAAACCGCGCCGCGCATCGCGGCCCTCCTGAAGGGCGAGGTGGACGTGATCACCCAGCTGCCGCCCGACCAGGAGGAGCGGGTGGCCGGCAATGCCTCCACCCGGGTGGCGGGTGCGCTGTACGCGGGCCTCTACGTGCTCGCGGTGAACAGCAAGCGGCCGCCGCTCGACAACCCGCTGGTGAAGCAGGCCCTGTCGCTCGCCATCGACCGGGAAGCGATCGTGAAGGAGCTCTGGCGCGGCCGTGGCGTCGTGCCGAGCGGCCCGATCGCGAAGGGCGACAACCACTTCGACACGAGCCTGCCCGCGCTGGCCTACAAGCCGGCCGAGGCGAAGGAGCGGCTCAAGAAGGCGGGCTACAAGGGCGAGGAGATCTTCATCGAGACCACGGTGGCCTACGTATCCCAGGACAAGGCGATGTCAGAGGCCATCGCGGCCATGTGGAAGGACGTGGGCATCAACGTGAAGGTCGAGGTCATCGAGTACTCGGTGCGCGCGCAGAAGAACCGCGAGAAGAGCTTCAAGGGCGTGTTCTGGTCGGACCCGACCTCGACGCTCGGCGATCCGGACGGGATGATGTGGCGCCTCCTCGGTCCGGGCGGCCCCCAGGACTACTGGCGGGAGGCCAAGTTCGACGAGCTGGGCAACGCGGCCCGCTTCAGCGTGGACGAGAAGTTCCGCGGGCAGGCCTACAAGGAGATGACGAAGATCTTCCTGGAGAACCTCCCGTGGCTGCCGGTCATCCAGCCCTACGAGGACTACGGGCTCCAGAAGTACGTCGAGTTCACCCCGAACCCGAACCAGCAGTTCGAGCTTCGGCGCTTCAACTTCAAGCTGCGTCGGGCGTAGCCGCGCCCCCTCACCCTACCCTCTCCCCCGGTTCCGGGGGAGAGGGTAGCGAGGGGCCTCGTTCATGCGCGGATTCGTCCCGTTCCTCGGTCAGCGTCTCTTCCGCGCCCTCATCGCGCTCTGGCTCGTGTCCACCGTGGTCTTCGTGGTCATGCGCCTGTCCGGCGACCCGGTCCCGCTGCTCCTGCCCCCCGACGCGCCCACCAGCGAGATCCTGCGCGTCCGCCACGACCTGGGCCTCGACAAGCCGCTGCCCGTCCAGTACGTGATCTTTCTCGGCAACCTCGCCCACGGCGACTTCGGCCGCTCGATCCACTTCCGTGAGCCCGCCTTCAACGTGGTGCGCGGCTACCTGGCCGCCACCCTCGAGCTCGGGCTCACCGCCTTCGTGCTGGCCGCGGTGGTGGCGGTGCCGATCGGCCTGTTCTCCGCCATGCGCCGGAACACCCTGGTCGACCACGTGGCCATGGGCCTGGCCCTGATCGGCCAGTCGGCGCCCACCTTCTTCCTCGGCATCCTGTTCATCCTGCTGCTGTCGCTCAAGGCCGACCTCTTCCCGACCTCGGGCCGGGGCGACTGGACGAACCTCGTGCTGCCCGCGCTCACCCTCGGCGCCTTCACGATGGCCTCGATCGCGCGGCTGACCCGGTCCGCGGTGCTCGAGGTGCTGCACGCCGACTACATCCGGACCGCGCGGGCCAAGGGCGTCAAGGAGACGTGGGTGGTGGCGAAGCACACCCTCAAGAACGCGGCGATCCCGATCGTGACCATCACCGGGCTCCAGTTCGGCACGCTGCTGGGCGGCGCGGTGGTCACCGAGACCGTCTTCGCGTGGCCGGGCATCGGACGCCTCGCCATCCAGTCCATCTACGATCGCGACTATCCGGTGGTGCAGTGCACGGTGTTCCTGGCCGCCCTGATGTTCGTCGTCATCAACCTCTGCGTGGACCTGATCTATGGCGTCCTCGATCCCCGCATCCGCGCCGGCTGAGTCGGTCCGGGTCGCGGTCGCTCCCGCCGCGCCGGTGCCGCGGCGGCGCCGGCCGTGGCTGGTGGTGCTGGGGGTCGGGTTCGTGGCGCTCCTCGCGGTGGTGGCCGCCGCGGCTCCGCTGCTCGCCCCGGAGGATCCGATTCGCCAGAGCCTGCGCGGTCGCCTGTCGCCGCCGACCTGGGAGGGGACCGACGGCCGCGCGCATCTCCTCGGGACCGATCACCTCGGCCGCGACGTGCTCTCCCGCGTGATCTACGGATCGCGCGTGTCGCTGGTGATCGGGTTCTCGGCGGTGCTGGTGGGCGGGATCCTGGGCTCGGCCGCGGGGCTGATGGCCGGATTCGCGCATCGACGCCTCGACGCGATCATCATGACCTTGGCCGACGCGCAGCTCGCGTTCCCGTTCATCCTGCTCGCGATCGGCATCATCGCGGTGCTGGGCCCGAGCTTCCCGACCCTGGTGGTGGTGATCGGGCTCTCCGGCTGGGTCTCGTACGCGCGCATCCTGCGCGCCCAAGTGCTGGTGGTGCGCTCGCGTGAGTTCGTCGAGGCCATTCAGGCCCTCGGCGGCTCGTTCGTCCGGATCGTGCTCCGTCACGTGCTGCCCAACGTGCTCTCCTCCATCGTGGTCATCGCCACCCTCGAGCTGGCCCGCGCCATCGTGCTCGAGGCGACGCTGTCGTTCCTGGGCCTGGGGATCCAGCCGCCGACGCCGTCCTGGGGCGGCATGGTGCAGGACGGGCGCGAGTACCTCGACTCGGCCTGGTGGATCTCGACGTTCCCCGGGGTCGTGCTGATGATCACGTCGATCGTGGTCAGTCGCACCGGCGACTGGCTGCGCGACGTGCTGGACCCGACTCTCCGCGGGGAGTAGGGCGGAAAGGATTCCCATCCATGCCGGTCACCACCTTGATCGAGTACGAGGCCGCCAGCCCCGAGGTCCGCGCGGTCTACGACGACATCATGGCCACGCGCAAGACGGACTGGATCAACAACTTCTGGAAGGCCCTCGCCAACCACCCGCCGACCCTGCGCCGCACCTGGGAGAGCGTCAAGCAGATCATGGCGCCGGGCGCCCTCGACCCGCTCACCAAGGAGATGGTCTACCTGGCGGTCAGCGCGGCCAACGGCTGCGACTACTGCATCGCCTCGCACACCGCGGGGGCGCGCCGCGCCGGCATGAGCGAGGCCATGCGGGGCGAGCTGCTCGCGGTGGTCGGGATGGCCTGCGAGACCAACTCGCTCGCCAACGCCTATCAGGTGCCGGTCGACGATCGGTTCCGCGATCCGACCTGAGCCGCGACCCGCCGCTCGAGGCGCAGGTCGGCGACGGTGTGACCGGCCAGCGCGGCCAGCACCACCGCGCCGCCCACCACCGACGGCGCACCCGGATTCTCGCCGAGCGCGAGCCACACCCAGACCGGGCCCAGCACGCTCTCCAGCACCGCGATCAGCGAGGTCTCGGCCACCGGGATCCGCCGCGCTCCCGCGGTGAAGAGGATCATGCCGAGCCCGAGCTGGCCGGCTCCGAAGAAGGCCAGGCGCACGAGGTCGCCCGCTCCGGCCGCGCCGGGCGTGGCCGGGCCCGCCGCGACCACGCTGGTGAGCGCGGCGGCCAGCGCGGCGGCCGGCAGCATCTGCACCTGGCGACGGCGCCGCAGGAGCACGGTGGCGGTGGCGAAGGTGAGCGCCACCGCGAAGGCGAGCCCGTCGCCGCCCAGTGAGCCGGTGGCGGGGGTGGAGTAGAAGTAGCGCGAGACCATGATCGCGCTGCCCAGGAGCGCCACGCCCATGGCCAGCCAGGTGCGGCCGGCCACGCGCTCGCCCATCCAGACCCAGCCGAGCAGCCCGGCCATGAACGGGCTCAGGCTCTGGATGATCAGGACGTTCGCGACCGAGGTGCGGTGCAGCGCCATGATGAAGCAGGTGGAGCCGATCGCGAAGCACACCGCCATGCCGACCCCGGCGCGGCCCATGCCCGCGAAGACGCCCGGCGTGCCGCGGCCCTCGCGTGCCGCGGTCACCGTCACCAGGAAGGCGGCGCAGAAGAGCCCGCGCCAGAACACGGTGGTCCACGGGTCGGTGTCCACCGTGCGGGCCATCAACCCGCCCAGGCTCCAGAAGGCGGCCGCCGTGGCCACCAGGATCCGGCCGCGCCGGCGGTCGGGGGCGCCGTCCGGGAGCGTCGGGCCGCTCATCGGGCGAGCGCCACGCAGGCCACCCCGGCCAGCACCACCGCGGCCCCCGCGAGCCGGCGCGCCCCCGCGCCCTCCTTCATCCACGTCGCGCCGATGATCGCGGAGAGCACGATCGACATCTCGCGGGCGGCCACCACGTAGCCGGTCTTCGAGAGCTGGAAGGCGAAGAGCACCAGCAGGTAGGCGGTCGGGCTCATGAGCGCCGCCGCGACGATCGTCGAGCGGTTGAGCCGCCATTCCCGGCGGCGCGCCGCCGGTCGCGCGAGCGCCACCGGGGCGAGCAGGGCGCAGGAGCCCACCTCCAGGAGCCAGATGTAGACGAGCGGGCTGATGCGGGTGACCCCGGCCCGGTCGAGGAGCGAGTAGGCCGCGATCAGCACGCCGGTGGCGAGCGCCCAGCCGGTGCCCGAGCGGTGGACGGCCGCGGCGGTCCACGCGCCGGCGCGCCAGTGCAGGCAGAGGATCCCGGCCGCCACCAGGGCCACGCCCAGCGTGCCGAGGGCCGACAGGCGCTCGTCGAAGACGGCGAGCGCGGCCACCGGCACGAGCGCCACCCCGAGCCCGCGCGCGATGGGGTAGACGAGGGAGAAGTCCCCCGCCGCGTAGGCGCGCCCCAGCGAGAAGAAGTAGAGCGCGTGCAGGATCACGGTGCCGATCAGGAACGGGAGGGCGGCGGGCCGGAAGCCGTCGCGAGCCAGCACCCAGAGCGCGATCGGGGCGTAGAGCGCGGAGGCGAGCACGCCCACCCACCAGAGGAACAAGACCGGATCCCCCGCGCGCTTGACGAGCGCGTTCCAGCCCGCGTGCAGCACGGCCGCGCCCGCGACGAGGAGGAGGGCGGCGACGGTCACCGGGACAGGGTAGGGGTTTCCCCCCACGACGCCAAGCGATTACTATGGAGAGCGCTTCCATGGCCCACTCCCTCCGGCTCATCGAGGACCGGCTCGCCGCGGGCGGCGCGGCGCCCGCCTCGCGCGTCCCGCGCGTGCTCTACGCGGCCGAAGGCGCGCTGCTCGCCGACGGGACGACCGAGCCGGTGGCCGCGGTCGGGCCGGGCGCGGCCGGCGCGCGGGCCGCCGCGACGGCCGCGCGCGTCTACCGGGTGGAGCTGGTGCGACAGCCGCCGCCGCCCGCGGGCGGCCGCGTCCTGCTCGAGCACCCGATCGACCTGGCCGGCGGCGCGGGCTGGCTCATGCGCTGCGACCGCGTGGACTTCGAGCCGGGCGGTGTCGCGCCGCCGCACCGGCACCGGGGCGGGGGCATCCGGTGCCTCCTGCGGGGCCGTCTCGAGGTTACGGTGGGCGAGGGCGCACCGCGCGCGGTCTCCCCGGGCGAGGCCTGGTTCGAGAGCGGGCGCGAGCCGGTGCTGGCGGTCGCGGCGGACGACCGGGAGACGAGCTTCGTCCGCGTCTCGATCCTGCCCGCCGCGATCCGGGGACAGTCCTCGATCCTCTACGTCGATCCGGCCGACGCGGCCCGCGGCCGGCCGCGGCGCTACACGGTCTACGTCGACGAGCCGATCGCGCTCTGACCATGCGCGTCCTCATCCTGAGCGCGAGCTACGGCTCCGGCCACGCGGAGGCCGCGCGCAGCCTGGCCGCCGCCTTCGCAAGCCGCGGCGCCGAGCCCGTGGTGGTCGACCACTTCCGCGACCTGGTGCACCCGGTCTTCGCGCGCGCGAGCGGCGCGATCTACTACTGGCTGCTGCGCCGGGCTCCCTCGCTGTGGGCGCTGGGCTACACGCTCGGTGACCGGATGGGGCCGGAGTCTCCGCTCGCCTTCGGCGTGCCGCGGCTCGGCGTGGCGGGTCTCGAGCTGCTGCTCGACTCGATGCGGCCGGACGCGGTGGTGACGGTCCACGCCA
The DNA here is from genome assembly GCA_035254745.1 of Candidatus Methylomirabilota bacterium. Classification (GTDB taxonomy): domain Bacteria; phylum Methylomirabilota; class Methylomirabilia; order Rokubacteriales; family CSP1-6; genus CAMLFJ01. The sequence continues at coordinate 8,880 of DATFAJ010000092.1, forward strand.
CGCCCGCC
>DATFAJ010000093.1:0-17468 GCA_035254745.1 Candidatus Methylomirabilota bacterium
GCGTCCGCGCGCTACAGCGACCGGGCCATGTAGCGGATCAGGTCGCGCACCCGGCAGGAGTACCCCCACTCGTTGTCGTACCAGGCGAGCACCTTCACGAGATTGCCGTCCACCACCGCGGTCGAGGGCAGGTCCACGATCGACGAGTGCGGGTTACCGTTGAAGTCCACGGACACGAGCTCCTCGTCGGTGGCGTCCAGGATCCCCTTGAGCGGCCCGGCCGCCGCGGCCCGGAAGGCGTCGTTCACCGCGGCCGGCGTCGCGGTCTTGCCGAGCTCCACGGTGAGATCGACCACCGACACGTTGGCGGTGGGCACCCGGATCGCGATCCCGTCGAGCTTGCCCTTCAATTCGGGCAGCACCAGGCCCACCGCGGTGGCCGCGCCGGTGGTGGTGGGGATCATGCTCACCGCCCCCGCGCGGGCACGGCGGAGATCCTTGTGGGGGAAATCGTGGATGGGCTGGTCGTTGGTGTAGGAGTGCACGGTGGAGGCGAACCCGCGCTTGATGCCGAAGGTGTCGAGCAGGACCTTCGCGACGGTGGCCAGGCAGTTCGTGGTGCACGAGGCGTTCGACACCAGCTCGTGCTTGACCGGATCGTACTTCTGCTCGTTGACGCCCAGCACCACCGTGATGTCGGGGTCCTTCGCGGGCGCGGTGATGACCACCTTCTTGGCGCCGGCCTGCAGGTGCTTGGACGAGGTGGCCCGGTCGCGGAAGATCCCGGTGGACTCCACCACGATCCCCACGCCCATCTCGCCCCACGGCAGCGTGGCCGGGTCCTTGGCCGAGCAGACCCGGATCTCGCGGCCGTTGACGAAGATGGCCTCCCCCTTCGCCTTCACCTCGGCGTCGAGGGTGCCGTGGACGGAGTCGTGCTTCAGCAGATGCGCCAGCGTCTTGGCGTCGGCCAGGTCGTTGACCGCCACCACTTCGATGTCCGGCGCCTCGAGCGCGGCCCGAAAGAACACCCTGCCGATACGTCCGAATCCGTTGACTCCGACGCGCACTGCCATGGGCGCTCCCCTTCCTGTTTGTCTCGGTTTGTCCAATACTTCCGGTCCACGGAGACTTTCGATTATAGCGAGCCTGGGGCGTGAGGCGCAAGACCGGGTCCGCGGGCCCCGGCCGCCGCCCGAGGAGGCCCCGGATGGGCCATCCTAGACCCGGGCGACCGTGAGGATCCCGACGGTCCGGGGCCCCGCCTCTCCCAGGCAGCGGGCGCACTCGGACACGGTGGCGCCGGTCGTGAGGATGTCGTCCACCAGGAGGACGTGGCGCCCGGCGACCGCCTCGGGCCGGCGCAGCCGGAACGCGCGCCGCACGTTCGCGCGACGGGCCGTGCCGTCGAGGGTGGTCTGCGACGGCGTCGCCACCGCCCGGACGAGGACGTCGTCGCGCACCGGGCGCCCCCATGCCCGACCGACCCGGCGGGCGAGCAGCTGCGACTGGTTGAAGCCGCGCTCGCGCTCCCGGCGCGGGTGCAGCGGGACCGGCACGAGCAGGTCGGGGAGCCCCGCGGGCAGTCGGCCCTCGACCGCCTCGATCAGCAGGTCGCCCAGCGGGGCCGCGAGCGCCCGGTGCCCGCCGAACTTGAAGGCGTGCAGCGCCTCCCGCGCCAGGTCCTCGTAGCGGACCGCCGCGCGCGCGTAGGCGTAGACGGGCGGCCGCCGCCGACAGGCCCCGCACCGCGGGCCCGCGCCCTCGGCCCGGGCGGACGCGGGCCCGGTCGGGAGCGGAAAGCCGACCATCGGCCGACCGCAGCAACGGCACCACGGAGGCCCGATGCGGGGCATCCGGGCCCAGCAGGCGCCGCAGAGCGGATCACGGCGGTCCTCGTCGAGGCGGACCCGGCACACCGGGCAGAACGGCGGGAAGACGAGGTCCAGCAGGGCGCCCGCCCACCGTCGCCAGGGGGCGGCCGTGACGACGCGGGGACGGTCTAGGGCCGGGACGTGTTCCAGCGGCGGCACGACGGGCAACGGTCGATCCAGCGCGGATGCAGCGCGCCGCACGCTCCGCAGTGATGCGGCCACTGGACGCTGTCGCTCAGGCGCAGCGCGCGTCGATACTCCTCCATCGCGTCGCGGAACTGGCCGCGGCGCTCGAGGATGGCGCCCAGGTACGCGTGGATGAGCGGGAGATCGGCCGCGCGCACCTCCATCTTCTGGAACTGCTCGGCGGCCTCGTCCAGCATCGCCAGCTCGAAGTACACGCGCCCGAGCCCGAAGGCGAGCGCGAGGTTGTCCGGGTGGCGATCGAGGGCGTTGCGATACAGCGAGATCATGCGGGTGGGCCGGCCCTCCTCGCGGTGCCGCTGCTCGATCCGGGCGAGCACCGGCAGCGCGGGCTGTGGGGCCTCCGCGGCCCGCTCCCAGACCCGGAGCGCGTCCCGCGGCTCGCCCGCCTTGAGGTGGGCCTCGCCGAGCAGGAGGGCGGCGGGCACGAAGTCCGGCTGCACCCGCAGCGCCTCCTTGAGCTGCGACGTCGCCCCCGCGAGGTCGCCCCGCTCAAGTCGCTCCCGACCGATCTCGTAGTGGAGCCCGGCGAGGATCGCCTCCTCGGCCGCCTTCTCCTCCCGCGAAACCGTGGGCAGGAGCTGGGTCTGGACCGCGAGGGCCTCGGCCCAGCGACGACGCTCGATCAGTGCGTCGCGGCCGGCGCGCGCGGGTACCGGCTCGGGACGGCGGAGCGGCGCGGCCACCTCCGCGCGCAGAGGGACCTCGGGTCGCGCCGTCTCCACCGCGCCGCGCGCGTACGTGCGGGTGAGGTCCCGCAGCCATCCGAGCACCAGCGCGAGCGCGGCGCCCGCCCCGAAGACGCCCACCACCAGGGCCATGAGCGGCACGTCGACGGTCCAGTCGCCGCCCAGGGCCAGGTGCACGCGGCTCGGGTTGATCGAAGCGAGGTAGGTGACGAGGATGGCGAAAAGCAGACCGACGACGAGACCCAGGCGGATCGACACGGAGGGCGGGGCGACGCTACCGCGTGGCGGTGCGCTCTTCCTCTTCGACCGCGCGCTGGCACTCGATGCAGTAGCGCGCGAACGGCAGCGCCTCCAGGCGCTTCTCGGAGATCGGCTCGCCGCAGCGCTCGCAGTCGCCGAAGCCGCCCTCGCTGATCTTCTGCAGGGCCAGCACGACCTCCTTCAGGAGCCGCCGGTCTCCGTTGCCCAGCTCGAAGAGGAATTCACGATTGTAGGCAGACGAGGCCTGGTCGCCCAGATCCTTGATGGAGTCGTCCTCGGGTCCCTTGCCGTAGAGCACGTTCCTGCCCACTTCCTCGACGAGCTGGCGGTGCTTCTCTTCCAGCTTCTTGCGGTAGTGGACCAAGCGATCCTTCTTCATCGTGACCTCCTTGCCACGCGGCTTCGCCGCTAGTCGCGCAGGCTACCATGGGGTCTACGGCAAAGCAATCCCGGGCAGCCTCAACCCTCCACCGAGACGAGCGGGGCGTCGCCCCACAGGCGCTCGAGCGCGTAGAACCCGCGCGTCTCCTCGAGGAAGACGTGCATCACGACGTCGCCGTAGTCGAGGAGGAGCCAGCCGCTCTCCGCGCTCCCCTCGTTGTGGCGCGGCCGCACCCCCTTCGCGCGCAAGGCGCCACGGATCGCCTCCGCGATGGTGTCGGCCTGCGGCGTGGACCGCGCGCTGCAGACGAGGAAGAAGTCGGCGACGCTCGACAGCCCTTGCAGGTCGAGCACCGCGAGGTCGATCGCCTTCTTGTCGAGCGCGGCGTGGGCCGCGACCCGGACGACGGCTTCCGCGGACAGGGTGGCCATCACGCCTCCGGACGGTAGAGCTGGTGATCGCGCAGGTAGGCCGCCACCGCGTCGGGCATGCGGAACGCCAGGCTCCGGCCCTCGCGGGCGCGGCGGCGGAGATCGGACCCGGAGATGGGCAGCGACGCGGCGTAGAGCAACAAGGGAGCGGCGCCGTCGGACGTGTCGGCGCCCGCGCGGACGAAGCCGGGGAGCGCGAGCTCCCGCAGCACCTTGACCGCCGCCGGCGCCTCGGGGTCGAAGCCCATGCCGTTTCGTGGGATGACCACGAGGCGGGCCAGCGTGACCACGCGAGCGGGATCCTTCCAGTTCAGCAGGTCGAGGAAGGTCTCGGAGCCGATGATGAGATGCAGGCGGCCGCGAGGCTGGAGCGCGGTGAGCGTGTCCACCGTGTAGGACGGGCCGCTCCGCGTGACCTCGACGTCGGAGACCTCGAACCGCGGGTGGCCGAGCGCGGCGAGGGCGGTCATCCGGTAACGGTCGGCGGCGGGAGCCAGCTCGGTGAGGGGCTTGTGGGGAGGCTGGGCCGCCGGCACGAGCAGGACCCGGTCGAGCTCGAGCGTCTCGCAGACTTCGTCGGCCACGAGGAGGTGGCCGAAGTGGATCGGGTTGAACGATCCCCCGAACACGCCGATGCGCGGCTGCAGGCGGCTACTCCCGGATATGCCCGTCGCCCCACACCACGAACTTCGTCGTGGTCAGCTCCCGCACGCCCACCGGGCCCCGCGCGTGCACCCGGGAGGTGGAGATGCCCATCTCGGCACCCATCCCGAACTGGCTGCCGTCGACGAGGCGCGTGGAGGCGTTGACGAGCACCGCCGCCGCGTCCACCTCCTGGGTGAACCGGCGCGCCCGCCGCACGTCGCAGGTGACGATCGACTCGGCGAGCCCCGACCCGTGCTTGCGGATGTGGGCCACCGCCTCGTCGAAGCCCTCGACCACCCGCACCGCCAGGATGTAGTCGAGGTACTCCGCATCCCAGTCGGCCGGCTCGGCGACCCGCGCTCCGGGCATGAGGGCCCGCGCCCGCTCGTCCCCCCGCACCTCGACTCCCGCCTCGGCCAGGCGCGCGGCGAGCCGCGGCAGCAGGGCGGGCGCGATCGCGGCGTGCACCAGCAGCGTCTCGAGCGAGTTGCAGACGCTGACCCGCTGGGCCTTGGCGTTGACCGCCACCGCCACCGCCATGTCCAGGTCCGCGCCCTCGTCCACGTAGAGGTGGCACAGCCCCTTGTCGTGCTTGAGCACCGGGACGGTCGCGCGCTCCGCGACCAGGCGCACGAACTCCTCGCCGCCGCGGGGGATGATCAGGTCGAGATACCGGTCCAGGGTGAGCATGGCCATGACCCCCGCCCGATCGGCGGTCTCGACCGCCTGGATCGCTTCGGAGGGCAGGCCCGCCTTCTCGACCGCCTTGCTCAGGATCTGCGCGAGCAGCGTGTTGGACTCGAGGGCCTCGCTGCCGCCCCGCAGGAGCACCGCGTTGCCCGACTTCAGGCAGAGGCCCGCCGCGTCGGCGGTGACGTTGGGCCGGGACTCGTAGATGAAGCCGATCACCCCGAGCGGGACCCGCACCCGCGCGATCTCGAGCCCGGAGGGCCGCCGGATCGTCTCCACCGTCTCGCCGACCGGGTCGGGGAGGCTCGCCACGTGGCGGAGCCCGGTCGCCATCTCCTCGACCCGGCCCTCGGTGAGGGTGAGACGGTCGACGAAGGCCCGGGCGTGCCCGGCGGCCCGGGCGCGCTCCAGGTCGTGGCGATTGGCGTCCAGGATCGCGGCGGTGCGCTCCTCGAGCCCGCGCGCCATCTGGGCGAGCGCCTCGTTCTTCGTGCGGGTCGAGGCCAGCGCGAGCAGGCGTGACGCCTCCTTGGCCGCCCTCGCCTTCATCTCCACGTGCGCCGCCGCGTCCATGCTCGCGCTCTCCGTCCCGCTCAGAGGATGACCAGGTTGTCCCGGTGCACCACTTCGTCCACGCCCTTATAGCCCAGCGTCCGCTCGATGTCCGCCGTCTTCGCGCCCCGGATCCGCCGCAGCTCGTCCGCGTCGTAGTTCACGAGGCCGCGCGCGAACTCCTGGCCGTCGGGCTCGGTCAGGGCGACCACCTCGCCCACGCGGAACTGGCCGTCCACCGCGACCAGGCCCGAGGGCAGGAGGCTCTTGCCCCTCTCAGTTAAGGCCTTCTTCGCGCCCGCGTCAACCGTGAGGCGACCCTGGGGCGGGACCGCGAAGGCGATCCACCGCTTGCGGGCCGCGAGGCGATCGTCGCGCGGCTGGAAGTAGGTCCCGACCGGCTCGCCCTTGAGCACCCGCGGCAGCGTTCCGGCCTCGCGCCCGCTCGCGATCACCATGGGTATCCCGGAGGCCCCGGCCTTCTGGGCCGCCTGGAGCTTCGTGCTCATCCCTCCCACCGAGACCGAGGCCGACGCGTCGTAGACCATCCGCTGGATCTCGTCGGTGATGGCCTCCACCGTCTCCAGACGGCGGGCGGTGGGATCGCGGCGGGGGTCTCCGGTGTAGAGACCGTCCACGTCGGTCAGCAGCACGAGCAGGTCCGCGTCGATGAGGTGAGCGACCAGGGCGGCCAGGTTGTCGTTGTCGCCCACCTTGATCTCGTCCACCGCCACCGTGTCGTTCTCGTTGACGATCGGCAGCACCCCGAACTCGAGCAGGGCCAGCAGCGTGTTGCGCGCGTTGAGATAGCGCGAGCGGTCGCTGATGTCCTGGCCGGTGAGGAGCACCTGGCCCACCGCGATCCCGTGCTTCTTGAACGCCTGCTCGTACTCCCACATCAGCGCCGACTGCCCGACCGCGGCGGCGGCCTGCTTCTCGGGGATCGAGCGGGGGCGCGCCTTCAGCCCGAGCCGCGCCATCCCGGTGGCGATGGCCCCGGAGGACACCAGGGCGACCTCGTGACGGTCCTGGACCAGCGCCGAGAGGTCGCCCGCGAGCCGGGCGATGTTCTCGCTCGAGGGGCCCTCCCCGGGGGTGGTGACGAGCCCGCTCCCCACCTTCACCACCACGCGCCGGGCGCGGCTCAGCGGCCGGCGGGAACCCATCGCTCGCTCGCCAGGCCCCGGGCCATCTCGTGCACCAGCGCGGGGAGGCCCTCCCCGGTCACCGCGGAGATCGCGTGGAACGACAGCCGGTGATCGGCGCAGAAGCGCTCGACCGCCGCGCGTGCCCTCTCGGTGCCGGGCAGCTCGATCTTGTTCACCACCACGAGCTGCGGGCGCGCAGCCAGCTCCTCGGAGTAGGCACGGAGCTCGTCCTGGATGGCCTGGTAGTCGGCCAGGGGATCCCGGCCGGTGGACGGATCGAGGTCGATCAGGTGCACGAGCAGACGGGTCCGCTCGGTGTGACGCAGGAAGCGGATGCCCAGCCCCTTGCCGTGCGCCGCGCCCGGGATCAGCCCGGGCAGGTCCGCGATCACGAACGTCCGCTCGTCGCCCGCCCGCACGATGCCGAGGGTGGGTACGAGCGTGGTGAACGGGTAGTCGGCGATCTTGGGCTTGGCCGCCGACAGCCGCGAGACCAGCGTGGACTTGCCCGCGTTGGGAAAGCCCACCACGCCCACGTCGGCCAGCAGCTTGAGCTCGAGGTGGATCCAGTGCTCCTCGCCGGAGCGGCCGAGGTCCGCGCGGCGCGGGGCCCGGTTCGTGGAGGTCGCAAAGCGCGCGTTGCCGCGACCACCCCGAGCTCCGCGAGCCACCACCAGGCGCTGGCCGCGCTCGGTCAAGTCTCCGAGGGGCAACCGCCCGTCGCGCTCCGAGACGGTGGTCCCCAGCGGCACGCGCAGCACGGTGTCCTCGCCACTCCGTCCGTGCTTGTTGGAGCCCTGCCCGTGGGTGCCGCGCTCGGCGGTGTAGTGCCGCTGGTAGTGGAAGTCGAGCAGCGTGGTGATGGCGGGATCCGCCTCCAGGATCACGCTGCCTCCATCGCCGCCGTCGCCGCCGTCCGGGCCGCCGCGGGGGACGTACTTCTCGCGACGGAAGCTGATGCACCCGGCGCCGCCGTCACCGCCCTTGACGAAGACGTCGATCTCGTCGACGAACATGGCGTGATGGGCGCGGTCCGGCGGGGCCGGACCGGCTCAGGCAGGCTGCTGCTGGGCGATGCTGACGTACTTGTCGTCGCCCTTGCGCGCGAACTGCACGTAGCCGTCGGCCTTGGCGAAGAGGGTGTGGTCGACCCCCAGACCCACGTTCGCGCCGGGCTTGAAGCGGGTCCCGCGCTGGCGCACCAGGATGCTGCCGGCGGTGACGAACTGGCCGCCGAAGCGCTTCACCCCCAGCATCTGGGGATTGGAGTCACGACCGTTGCGGGAGCTGCCGACACCCTTCTTGTGCGCCATGCCCTAGACCTCGATCTTGGTGATGCGCACCGCCGTCATCGTCTGCCGATGCCCGCGATGCCGCCGGTAGTTCTTCCGCCGCTTGAACTTCACGACGAGGACCTTGTCGCCCTTGCGCTCCGCCACCACCTGCCCCACCACCTTGGCGGCGGCCAGCGCCTTCGGCTCGACCGTGACCTGCCCGTCGTTGTTGACGAGGAGGACCTTGGTGAACTCGACCGCCGCTCCCTTGTCCTTCCCGAGGCGCTCCACCTTGATGACCTGGCCGGGAGCCACCCGGTACTGCTTGCCGCCCGTCGCGATGACCGCTTCCATCCCCACTACCTTTCTCTGGAGCACGAGCCTGCCCGGCGCCCGCCCTCGGGGTCTACCCTCATGGTGCTACCGACGAGCGCCTATCTGACCACACGGCTAGACCGAAAGTCAAGCCGGACGGGGCTTTAGCTAGGTCCTCAGGCAGCCCGCATGTAGTCGGCCAGCCGCTGCCGCAGGAACAGCCGCGAGCGGTGCACGCGCGACTTCACCGCGGGGAGGCTGATGTGGAGCGCCTCCGCGATCTCCGGGTTCGACAGCCCCTCCACGTCGTGGAGCAAGAACGCGGTCTTGTAGTCACCCGGCAGGTCGTCGATCGCGGTGGTGAGCAGCGAGCGCAGCTCCGTCTGGAGCGCCGGCTCCTCGGTGCGGGTCGACCAGTCCCGGAGCGGCTCCGTGTGCTGCCCCAGCTCGTCGAACCCGGGCGACATCGCGTCCCAGGAGATCTCGTTGCGCTGGCCCTGGCGACTGCGCAGCTTCTGGTAGGCCGCATTGGCGGTGATGCGGTAGATCCAGCTGCCGAAGGCCGACTCCCCCTTGAAGGTGTCGATCTTGCGGGCGGCCGTCCAGAGTGCGTCCTGCACCACTTCCTCGGCGTCCTGCTCGTTACCGGTGATGCGGATGGCCAGCCGGTAGACCCGGTCCCCGTAGGTTGCGACCAGCGCCTCGGGCGCACCGGGGTCCTGGCGACGCAGGCGCTCGACCAGCTCCGCGTCCCGGTCCGCCTTCCTCGGGGCGCCCGCCGTGCCCTGTTCGTGTCCGTTCGTCGTGTGAACCGTCGACATGCTCATGTCCCATAGAGCGTGAGGTGCTGCTTCAGCTCCTCGACGCATCGTTCCATGACCGTGATGTCCTTGGTGACCTTGCTCAGGAGAATGGACCCCTCGAGGCCCGCGACCAGGAACTGGGCCACCCGGGATGCGTCCATGTCCGCCCGCAGTCGTCCCCGGGCCTGCCCGCGGCTCACCACCTCCGCGAGATGGGCGCGCCAGAGATCGAAGATGCCCGCGAGGCGCTGCCGGAACCCCTCGTGCACGTCGGAGAGCTCCGAGGCCAGATTACCCATCACGCAGCCCCCGATGCAGTTGCGCTGTCGCTGCGCCTCGAGCACCCGATCGAGGAACGCGTGGATCTGCGCGATCGGGTCCGCCGCGGCATCCGCGAAGGCCGGCTCCAGGCTGCGCTCGACGAACCCCTGGGTGATACGGTCGATGATGGCGTAGCCCAGGTCTTCCTTGCTCTTGAAGTAGTAGTAGAAGTTCCCCTTGCCGACCCCGGTCTCCCGGAGCACGTCGTCGAGGGACGTGGACTGGTAGCCCTGCACGTGGATGAGCCGCGCGGCCGCGTTCAGGATCTGGTCCCGGGTGGCGGCACCCTTGGTGCTCCTCGTCTCAGATATTGCCGCCGCTGAGGTCGCCATCACCCGGTCCCTCCGTGCTCGCTGGCTCTCGGTATTTACCGACCAGTCGGTACAGAAGAATAACCACCCGCGGCCGGCCTGTCAAATAAAGCCGCGAACGTATGATTTATCAGACACTTGAACCAAAGCTCAGCAGCTTGAGCAGATCGGACGTGAGGTCATGCAGTTGAGCGCATCCCTGGATCCCGCCGAGGTCGCCCTGGATGCGCTTGCGGAGCGCTCCGTCCACCGACTGCCCTCGTAGCGACTCGATCCGGGACTGCGGCTCGGTGCAGATCCCGGCATAGGGCAGCCGCGACGTGATCGAGTCGACCCCCACGATCGTGCCCTGGTCGAGGTCGATCTCGTAGTGCAGGTCGAAGCCGTGCACGTTGTCGTGCATGGAGCTGAACAGGTGGAGCCGGCGGCCGGTCAGGACTAGGCGCGCCACCTTCCTCCGGGTGAAGACATCGCGGGCCCCGGGTGGGGGGCTGTAGAGTGCCGGCACCATGGGGGAGGACACCGGCCGGGTGCCGAAGAGCGCGCGGCCCGATGGGCTGTAGGTGAAGCAGGAGTCGGGCAGGTCCACCCAGCCGGCCATGTCCAGGGCCCAGCAGGCCTGCGAGTCGCCCGGCTCGAGCGAGGCCACCGCCGTGGCCGGCATCTTGGTCACCTGTCGGCTCAGCCGGGCCACCTCGATCCCGGCGTCCACGACCAGCCCGGCGCCCTCCCGTGTCCCGCACACCTCCGCGAGGCGCTTGGTGAACCCGCCCACCATCCGCGTCCCGGCGAGGCGCGGAAAATCCGCGGTGATGCCCGGGTCGACCACCCCGGACAGCGCGATGGCGCTCGCCTCGCGTACCTCGTACGTGGGTGATGGGGTGCAGACCGCGGTCACCTCCACCGACCGGTCCGGATCGGTGAGGCGCACCGTGTGGGTGAAGGCGGTGTCGTGCGTGTTGTCGACCCGACCGTCCATCACCCGCTCGTAGCGGTCGCGCCCGGCGAGGAACGGCGAGCCGATCACCGGGCGAGATACTTGGCCGGATCGGCGTCGAACTTCACCTTGCAGCCGACCGCGCAGAAGTAATACGTCTGCCCCTGGTACTTCGATTGCGCCGCCGCGCTCTTCGGATCCACGTCCATCTGGCACACCGGGTCCTTGGCCATCGTCATCACTCCGCGGTCCGCGCGCTCGGGCGAAACCGGCCGAGCCGCAGGCTGTTGGCAACCACCGATACCGACGACAGGGCCATCGCCAGCCCGGCCAGGATCGGTGAGAGCTGGATGCCCCAGATCGGGTACAGCATACCCGCGGCCACCGGCACCAGCACGAGGTTGTAGCCGAACGCCCACCCCAGGTTCTCCTTGACGATGCGCATGGTGCGACGGGAAAGCTCGACCGCCGCGACCACCCCTCGCAGGTCGTCGCGCATGAGCGTGACGTCGGCCGCCTCGATGGCCACGTCGGTGCCCGAGCTCATGGCGAGGCCCACGTCGGCCTGGGCGAGTGCCGGGGCGTCGTTGATGCCGTCGCCGACCATGGCCACCAGGCGGCCCTCGGCCTGCAGTCGCTCGATCTCGGTTGCCTTCTGCTCCGGGAGCACCTCGGCCTGCACCCGCTCGATGCCGGCCTGCCGGGCGATGGCCTGCGCGGTGCTCCGGGCGTCGCCGGTGAGCATGACCACGTCGAGGCCGAGGGCGCGCAGCGCCGCCACCGCCGCGGGCGCTTCCGCCCGGAGCACGTCGGCGACCGCGATCAATCCGAGAGGCTCGCCGGCGAGCACCGCGTAGACCACGCTCTTGCCGCCCTGGGTGAGCCGGCGGGCCTGCTCCTCGAGGACGCCCAGCTCGATCCCTCGGCTCTCCATCAGACGGCGGTTGCCGAGGAGGATCCGCCCCGGCTCGACCAGCGCTTCCACACCCTGGCCCGGCGCGGCCCGGAACTCGCGGACCGGGGGCATCGCGAGACCACGCGCCTTGGCCGCGGTCACGATCGCCTCGCCGAGGGGATGCTCCGAGCCCTGCTCGACCGCGGCGGCCAGAGCCAGCACCAGGTCCGGGTCGATCCCGGCCGCCGGCACCACCTCGGTGACCGCCGGCCGACCCACGGTCAGGGTTCCCGTCTTGTCGAGGACGACGGTCTCCATGCGGTGCAACGTCTCCAGGACGACCGCGCTACGGATCAGCACGCCGAGCTCGGCGCCCCGGCCGGTCGCCACCATCACCGCGGTGGGCGTCGCCAGCCCGAGCGCGCACGGACAGGCGATGACGAGGACACCCACCGCGTTGGTGAGCGCGTGGAAGAACACCGGCGCGGGTCCCCAGAGCATCCAGGCCCCGAAGGTGAGCGCCGCGATCCCCAGCACCACCGGGACGAAGACGGAGGCGACCCGGTCGGCGAGACGCTGGATCGGCGCTTTCGAGCCCTGCGCGTCCTCGACCAGCCGTACGATCCGGGCGAGCACCGTGTCGCGGCCCACGCGGGTGGCCCGGAAGGTGAACGTCCCGGTGCGGTTGATGGAGCCGCCCACGACCGGGGCCCCCGGCCCCTTCTCCACCGGCAGGCTCTCGCCGGTCAGCATCGATTCGTCGACGCTGGAGGCACCCTCCACCACCAGACCGTCGACCGCGATCCGCTCGCCCGGGCGGACGCGCAGGAGATCACCCGGCACCACCTCCTCGATCGGGACGTCGCGCTCCCCGCCCGGCTGCGCCAGGCGCGCAGTCCGGGGCTGCAGGGCGACGAGCCGCCGGATCGCCTCCGAGGTACCGCCGCGGGCGCGGGCCTCGAGCCAGCGGCCGAGGACCAGGAAGGTCATGAGGAGCGCGGAGGCCTCGAAGTAGGGCATCGCCCCCGCGGCCATGAACGCGTGCGGCCAGACGGTCACCGCCACGCTGAAGAAGTAGGCCGCGTTGGTACCGATCGAGACGAGCGCGTTCATGCTCGCGGCGCGGTGCCGCAGCTCGCGGAGGAACGCCACGTGGAACTGCCCGCCGACCCAGAACTGCACCGGCGTGGTCAGGAGCCAGAGGACCCGGGGATCGCGGAGCCAGCCCGGAGCCCACGGGAACACCTCGGGCATGCCGCCCAACAGGACCGGCACGGCCAGGATCGCCCCGACCACGAGCTTGACCCGCAGATCGGCGAGCTCGCGGGCCCGGTCGGCCTGCTCCTGCTCGCGGCTCTCGGGCGTCACCGCGATCCGGTCGGGAATCGTGTACCCGGCCGCTGCGACCGCGGCCTGGAGCTCGGGCAGCGCGGCGGGCTCGGGACCGAGCTCCACCCGCGCGCGCGCGGTCGCCAGGTTGACGGTGGCATCGGTCACGCCGGGCACCGCCTTGAGCGCGCGCTCGACCTTGCCGACGCAGGCCGCGCAATGCATGCCCTTCACCGGGAGGTCGAGGCGGGGCGCCTCGGACGTCTTCGGACTCATCGCCCCCACCTATCGCCCGGAGAAGCGGGAGAAGACGTCGAGCAGCTCGTCGAGCTTCTTCTGCCGATCGCGCGAGCTCCCCGAGCGCACCGCGTCCGCCACGCAGGTCTCGAGATGCTGGCCGAGCAGGAGCTTCTGGACCTGCTCGACCGCCCCCTGGACCGCGGTGAGCTGCAGGAGGATGTCGACGCAGTACTTGTCCTCTTCCACCATCCGCTGGATGCCCTGGACCTGGCCCTCGATGCGGCGCAGGCGGCCCAGCGCCTTGCCCTTCGTCTGCACGTCCATCATGATGTTCCTCGCCTCAGACCGCCCGCCGCTGCCGCAGCATGCGCAGGACGGAGTAACCCGCCAGGGCGGCCACCAGATGTTTGATCGTATGCCCGCTGATCACGCGGGTGGTGGAGAAGACCCACGCATCCGCGAGCTCGGGCAGCTTGGCCACCGCGTAGATCCCGGCCGCGGCCAGCAGCCCCGCGCTGCCCGTGTAGCGCGCGGGCAGCAGCCAGAGCATGAGCGGGACGGCCACGAGCGGGTAGAACTGCACCAGGGCGTAGGGACGCAGGTCCCCCGCCCCGCGCTGCTCGGTGAGCACCCAGTACCCCACCGAGCCCGCGGCGATGGCAACCAGAGGGCCCAGGAGGCGCAGCGCCGCCCGGACCCCGACGCGCTCGGCGACGACCGCGTCCAGCAGCCCCACGACGGTGATGGCCAGCGGCAGCCGGTCCCAAGCAAGCCGGGCCCTGCCCGGCGCCCAGTGGTAGTAGGCGGAGCCGAGCCCGGTCAGGACGAGACCCGCGAAGAACACCGCGTACGGCCACCGCTCGCGCGGCTCCCGGAAGGCCCGGCGTGCCGCCCCGGGGTCTCCCAGGAACCCGAGGCCCACGATGCCGACCAGGACGAAGCCCGCGTTGGACAGCACGTTCAGCGCGTTCGGGACCCCGAGCCATCCGCGCGCGTCGGCGAGCCGATGGTAGGCCGGATCCTGCGGGATGGCGGGGACGAGGAATCCCGCCGCCACCACCACCGCGGTCAGCCCGCCGATCAGCCCGATCGCGCCCGCTCGGCTCATCTCGCCTCCCAGCATATACCCTACGGGGGTAGTCATCCAGGTGGCTGGATGCGCCGCCCCCCGCGGAGGCTGCCGCCCGGACGGGGCGACCGGTCAGATCCCGGGGAAGAGCGACGGCTGCTGCGCGCCGGCGGGCGCCGGCCGGGCGCCCCGTCGGGCCCGCCCGGCCGGGCGCGGCTCGGCCCCACGCTTGGGCTTGCGGGGCTCGCGCTTGGGCTTCACCCAGCCCTTCTGGTGCGCGATCTTGTCCCCCTGCTTGATGACGGTCAGGTCCACCAGGCGGGCCATCGGGTGGGTCAGCAGGTGGAGGTACTTCTCCCAGTAGCGCGGCGAGTACGCCCAGGTCTTCATCTGGTCGATCGCGAGCGCCAGGGCCGCGCGATCTCCCTTGGTCGCGGCCGCCCGGAGCTGGGCGAGGATGGCGGCCCGGCTGATGCGCGACGGGCGGGTCACGGGATCACTTGAACGTCAGCTCGTACTGCTCGCGGTGATAGCTGGGCACCCCCTGCACCACCACCTTGCGTCCGATCAGCGCCTGCAGCCGCTCGAGGCCTTCGCGCTGGGTCGTCTCCAGGTGGTGGGCCATCTCGGGATGGACCCGGACGACCACCTCGCGGAGGCCGCCCTCGTGCGCACCGGCCTGGATCTTGCGGAAGATCTCGGCGGCGAGGGTCGCGTCCGATTTCACGACCCCGCTGCCCTTGCAGGTGGGGCAGGGCGCGCAGAACAGGGACTGCAGGCTCTGGCGGACGCGCTTGCGGGTCATCTCCACCAGGCCCAGCTCCGAGATCTCGAGCACGTTGGTGCGCGCCTTGTCGTCGGCGAGCACCTTCTTGAGCGCCTTGAACACCTGATCGCGATGCTCGGCCCGCTCCATGTCGATGAAGTCGATGATGATGATGCCCCCGAGGTCCCGGAGCCGGATCTGACGCACCACCTCGGTCACCGCCTCGAGGTTGATCTTCAGCACCGTCTCCTCGAAGTCGCGCTTGCCCACGTACTTGCCGGTGTTGACGTCGATGGCCACCAGGGCCTCGGTGTGGTCGATCACGATGTAGCCGCCCGACTTGAGCCACACCCGGCGGCGGAGCGCCTTGTCGATGTCGCGCTCGATGCCGGTGGCCTCGAAGATCGGCGCGTCCTTCTCCCACCGCTTGACCCGCGGGGCGAGCTGGGGCACCAGCGAGGTGGCGAAGTCCAGACACTTCTGGTAGGCCGCCTCGCTGTCGACCAGGAACTCCTCCACCTCCGGCGAGAAGAGATCGCGCACCACCCGGAAGGTGACGTCCATCTCCTCGTGGAGCAACGAGGGGGCCTTCGCGGACTCGAAGCGGGCCTGCACCTGGCTCCAGAGTCGGCTCAGGAACTGGATGTCCGCCACCAGGTCCTCGTCGCCCTTGCCCTCCGCGACGGTTCGAACGATGAATCCACCGGGGGGCGGCGGCAATCCCTTGACGATGGCGCGGAGCCGGTCGCGCTCCGCGTCGTCGTGGATGCGCCGGGACACGCCCACGTGCCGGGCCTGCGGCATGTAGACGATGTAGCGGCCCGGGATCGAGACGAACGAGGTCACGCGGGCCCCCTTGGTGCCGAGCGGCTCCTTGGAGACCTGGACCAGGACCTCCTGGCCCTTGCGCAGCATCTCCTCGATGGGAGCGACCGCCTCCCGCCGGGGCCCGGCCTCGGCTTCCGCCTCCGCGTCGCCCACGTCCTCGTCGGCGCTTTCTTCTTCCGCGTCGGGCGCGTCGGGGGCGTGATCCGCCTGGCCCAGATTGGCGGTGTAGTCGCCCGCGTACAGGAATGCGTCCTTGGAGAGTCCGATGTCCACGAACGCGGCCTGCATGCCCGGCAGCACGTTGGTGACCACGCCCTTGTAGATGTTGCCGACGATGGAGCGCCGGTCCGCGCGCTCGACGTACAGCTCGGTGAGGAGATTTCCATCCTGGACGGCGAGACGCGTTTCGGTCACACCGGCGTTGACGACGATGCGCTTTCCCACGGCCAACCTCGATCCGGGGTCTCGCGGGAGACCCGGCCGGCAGTTCTGCGGTTAGTGGAACTGCCGCATTCGGATCGAGAGCAGAAGACCCAGCGCCGTCAGCGAGACCACCATGGAGGATCCGCCGTAGCTCATCAGCGGCAGCGGTATCCCCACGATGGGGAGCAGGCCCGTCACCATCCCGATGTTGATCAGGATCTGGGCCGCGAACACGGTCGTCACCCCGAGAGCCAGGATGCGCCCGCGAGTCTCACGCGTGCCGGCCGCGATCTCGAACCCCCGCATCACCAGGAGCACGTAGGCCACGATCAGCACCAGACAGCCGAGGAACCCCCACATCTCGGCGAACACGGCAAAAATGAAATCAGTATGCCGCTCGGGGAGAAAGGACAGGCGGCTCTGCGTCGCGCCGCCGACTCCCTTCCCCAGGAGCTGGCCCGAACCGATGGCGATCTTCGCCTGAATGACATTGTAGGCCGTTCCGAGCGGATCGCGGAACGGATCGAGATAGACGAGCAGCCGGTCGCGCTGGTAGGGCTTGAGCACGAGCCAGCCGAGTGGCATCGCGGCCACCCCCGCCAGGGTCAGCGCGCCCAGCACCTTCATGCGGATGCCGATGCCCACCAGGGTGGCGGCCAGCACCGGCACCAGGACCAGGGCCGTGCCGAGGTCCGGCTGGCGTACCACCAGGAGGAACGGCACCCCGAGGAGCACGAAGGTGCCGATCAGGGCCGCGCGGGAGAACCGCTCGCCCCGCCCGGCGGTGAGCGCCCACGCCAGCGTGATGATGAAGATCAGCTTGAAGAGCTCCGAGGGCTGGACCGTGAGGGGCCCCAGATGGATCCAGCGCCGGGCGCCCGAGACGGTGCGGCCCAGGACGAAGACCGAGGTGAGCAGGCCCAGGCCCAACACGTAGAGGACCGGGGCGGTCCGGACCAGGTTCCGGTAGTCCACGCTGGCCACGACCAGCAGGCCGATGAGCCCGACCCCGACCCAGGAGACCTGCCGCCAAACGAGCGACGAGATGCCCCGACCGGGATTGAGGCTCCACAGGCAGACCAGGCTGAGCCCGATGATGAACAGGGCCGCGCCCAGGAGAATCCAGTCGACGTTCTGGAGG
>DATFAJ010000094.1:0-3180 GCA_035254745.1 Candidatus Methylomirabilota bacterium
ATCCCGGGTACGTGGTCGACGTCTTCCGCATGGGCTGGTACGGCGGCGAGGGCGCCCGCCGGGTGACGGACCCGATCACCCGGCCCGGCATCCGGCAGCCGACGCCGGCGCCCGAGCCGACCACCGGTCTCGTGGAATGCCGATGGCGTGAGCCGTACCGCATGGCGACCGCGGACGCCGACGGACCGTGGCCGAGTGGCGTCTACCTGGCGCGCCTGACCGCGCGCCCCTCGGGCCGGCAGGCCTACGCCGTGTTCGTGGTGCGGGACGACGACCGCCGGTCCGCCCTCCTCTTCCAGTCGAGCGTGACCACGTTCGCGGCCTACAACAACTGGGGCGGGCGCTCGCTCTACGCCTTCAACAGCGGGGGCGCGCCCGCGCGCAAGGTCTCCTTCGATCGGCCCTACGCGACGAGCCCGTACGGGGTGCAGCTCGACGGGGCGGGCGATTTTCTGCGGCGCTGGGAGTACAACGCCCTCCGCTGGCTGGAGCGCGAGGGCTACGACGTCGCGTACACGACCGACGTCGACACGCATCGGCGGGCCGATCTCCTCCTCCGCCATCGCGTCTTCCTGTCGGTCGGCCACGACGAGTACTGGTCGTGGGCCATGCGCGAGCACGTCGAGGCCGCAAGGGACCACGGCGTGCACCTCGCATTCCTGGGCGCGAACGCCTGCTTCTGGCAGATCCGCTTCGAGCCCGCCGCGGCCGGCGTCCCGGATCGCACCATCGTGGCCTACAGGGACGCGGTCGCCTCGGACCCGGTCGCGGCCGACCCGAGCCCCGCGCGGGCGCGGCTCGCCACCGGCCGCTGGCGCGACGCGCCGACCTCGCGACCGGAGGCGGCCCTCATCGGGGTCATGTACCTGGCGGATCCGGTCGACGCCGACGTCGTCGTCGACGAGGCCGATCACTGGGCGTTCGAGGGAACCGGGCTCCGGCCGGGCGACCGCCTGCCCGGGCTCCTCGGCTACGAGGTGGACGCGGTGGCGGCGGGAAGCCCGCCCGGTCTCCATCGCCTGGCGCACTCACCGTTCACGCGCACCTCCGGCGAGATCGAGTACGCCGACATGACCATCCACGAGTCGCCCGCGGGGGCGCTCGTGTTCGCGACCGGCTCGATGTCCTGGAACTGGGGACTCGACGGCTACAACGCGCCGCGCCTGCACCCCGACCGCGTGAGCGCGGCGGCGCAGCGGATCACGCGCAACGTGCTGGCCCGGATGCTGGAGGAACGGGCGCGGAAGTAGCGGGGCCGAGGGAGCGCTCGCCCCCTCGGCCCCCCATCGGCCCGGATGGACGGGCCTCAGGCCTTCAGCTGATCGCGGATCGGCAGGCGCCGGATTCGCTTCCCGGTCGCCGCGAAGATGGCGTTGCAGAGGGCCGGCGGCACCGGCGGCACGCCGGGCTCACCCACCCCGCCCATCGGCTGGGCGTAGTCACCCGGCAGGACGTGGACCCGGATGTCGCGCGGCGCCTGCGACATGCGGGTGACCTGGTAGGTGTCGAAGTTCTGCTGCTCGGCCCGCCCGCCCTTGAAGCTCATCTCGCCCAGGGTGGCGATGGCCAGGCCCATCACCGCGGCGCCCTGCATCTGCGCCCGCACCCGGTCCGGGTTGACGGTCGCGCCGCAGTCCACCGCGATATCGATGCGTGGCACGGTCACCACGCCCTGATCGTCCACCGCCACCTCGACCACCGAGGCGACGTAGCTCACGAAGCTGTAGTGCGCGGCGATGCCGAGGCCGCGCCCCTTGGGCATCTTCCGCCCCCAGCCCGCCTCGCGCGCGACGGTCTCCACCACGCGCCGCAGCCGGCCGGTGTCCACCGGATACCGCTCGGGGGACTCCCCGTGGTTCCAGGTGTCGCCGAGGGTCTCGGGGCTAACCCGGCGGGCCGGGCCGATGACTTCCAGGAGATAGTCCTTCTGGTCGCGCCCCGCCGCCGCGGCCAGCTCCGCGACGAACGACTGCACCGCGAAGGCGTGGGGGATGTTGGAGACGGACCGGAACCAGCCGATGCGGGTGTGCGCCTCCGCCTCCGGGTTCTCGATGCGCACGTTGGGAATCGCGAACGGCACGTTGATGACCCCCATGCCGAGCTCGAGCGCCGCCTCGTTCTTGGCCCCCGCGACGAAGGTGGAGAAGATCGTCGGCGCGACGCTCCGGTGCATCCAGGCCACCGGCTTGCCCTGCGCGTCGAGCCCCGCCTCCAGGTGCTCCACCGAGACGGTGTGGAAGTACGTGTGCATCAGGTCGTCCTCGCGCGTCCACGTCACCTTCACCGGCTTGCCGTCCATCGCCTTCGAGATCACGGCGGCCTCGACCACGTAGTCGGGCTTGGACTTGCGGCCGAATCCGCCGCCCAGCAGCGTCACGTTGACGGTGACGTCGTCCGCCGGGATCCCGAGCCGCTTCGCGACCAGGTCCCGCGCGGCCTGGGGCGACTGCACGCACGCCCACGCCTCCGCCTTGCCGTTGACGATGCGCACCGTCGCGGCCGGCGGCTCCATCGGCGCATGCGCCAGGTGGGGGATGTAGTACTCGGCCTCGACCCGCTTCGCCGCGCCCGCCAGCGCGCCGTCGACGTTGCCGTTGTCGCGCACGACCTTGCCCGGCTTGCGTGCGGACTCCTCCATCTGGGCCTTGAAGGCCGCCGAGTCGTAGCTCGCGTTCGGCCCGTCGTCCCACACCACCTTGAGCGCGCGGCGACCCTGGATGGCCGCCCAGGTGTTGCGCGCCACCACCGCGACCCCGCCCAGCGGATTGAACACGGCGGGCGCCGGGCTCGGCTCGATCTCGACCACCTTGAGCACGCCGGGCACCTTGAGGGTCTCCGTGGCGTCGTAGCTCACCATCTTCCCGGCGTAGACCGGCGGGCGCGCCACCACCGCGTAGACCATGCCGGGCAGCCGGGTGTCGATGCCGTACTGCGCCTTGCCGGTCGTGATGTTGGGGCCGTCGACCAGCTTCAGGTTCCCCTTGCCGATGTAGCGGAACTTCGACGGATCCTTGAGCCGCACGGTGTCCCGGGCCGGGACGGTCTGGGCGGCCGCGGCCTTGGCGAGCGACCCGTAGCCTGCGCGCCGGCCCGTCTTGGCGTGCACGACCTCGTGGTTCCTGGCCTCGACCTCGCCGACCGGCACGCCCCACTTCGCGGCGGCCGCCGCCTCGAGCATGG
>DATFAJ010000095.1:0-2411 GCA_035254745.1 Candidatus Methylomirabilota bacterium
GGACTCGTCGAGGTGGGAGAGCTTTTCCTCCAGCAGGCCGTAGCGCGTGGCCGCGTTGGAGATGAGCTCGTGGTCCACGTAGCGGTAACCCAGGCGGTCGGCCAGCTGCTGGCCGATCTCCGGGCCGCCGGCGCCGATCTCATGGGAGATGGTGACGATGGCCATGGCGTGTCACTCCTTCCGGTACTTCGCCTTCAACGCAGCAGGGGCGATGGCGATGCGCTTGCCCCCGACGTCGTCGAGCACGTAGATCTCGTCGGCGAGGCTGCCGCTCGCGAAGACCTCGAAGACCTCGAGGGCCTCCTCGAGGGTGCTGCCCGCCGGGCGTCCCTCCATCATGCGCTCCACGTCCTCGCGCTTGAGGCGCACGGATCAGCTCCGGACCGGGTGGGTGCAGGCGGCGCGGGACCGGGCTCGGACGGTCGATCGGGAGATCCTCATGATGCGAGCGCCCTCCTCGCGAGTCGGAAGACTGGGCTACCTGAGTACCAGGAAACCCCCTGCAAGACAAGGGGTCTAGCACTCGCGCCGAAGCCCCCTGGCCCTATCCGGGCCTCGATGGCAGGATAGGAGGGACTCATGCAACGGGCGCATCTCCTGCCGACGGCGGCCGTGGCGATGCTGGTGCTCCTGGCCGGCTGCTCGCACGCGGTCGTCACGAGCCCCCCGATGCCCCCCGCGGCGGGGCTCGAGGAAGTCGGCTTCGCCTCCTGGTACGGGGCCCAGCACCAGGGGCGGCGCACCGCCAGCGGCGAAGTGTTCGACATGAACCAGCTCACCGCGGCCCACCGGACCCTGCCCTTCGGCACCCGGCTGCTGGTGACCAACCGGGATACGAGCCGGTCCACCGAGGTGCGCGTCAACGATCGGGGGCCATTCGTGGACGGGCGCATCCTCGACGTCTCCTACGCCGCGGCTCGCCAGCTGGGCGTGGTGGGCGCGGGGATCTTCCCGGTGAAGCTCCGCGTGGTCTCCCTGCCCGGCACCCGGACCGACGCACCCGCCGGCGACGGCAGCTTCACGGTGCAGGTCGGGTCGTTCACCAGCCGGGCCCGCGCCGAGGCGCTGCGCGACGCGGTGGGCGGCAACGCAGCGATCACCGAGTCCACCGTCGCCGGCCAGACCCTCTACCGAGTCCGCGTCGGCTCGTTCGCCGACCGCGTCCAGGCCACCACCACCGCCCGATCCCTCACCGCCCGCGGCTTCCAGCCCCTCATCGTCTCCCGCTGACCCCGAGCCATTAGCAGGGCCGTCACGGCGCGAGGCTCCCGGCCCACGCGGGGCGGCGGGGCCGGGCGGGGGGCACGCCCTCCCCGGAACCGTGGCTTCTGCGGGTCAGCGACGCGACGGCGGGCTGATGACGCGGTGCACCTCGATGGCCTCGCTGAGATTCTTGAGCCGCTCACGGCCCACCCGCTCCAGCCGGTAGCGCCCGCCGAGCCGGCGGACGGTCTCCGGCCCGGCGAGGATCTCGCCGTCGCTCGCGGCGGCGGCGAGCCGCGCGGCCATCGTGGTCACGATGCCGCTGGCGGTGAACGTCCAGCGGGTGCCGCGCCGGCCCTCGAAGCGCGTGGAGCCGACGAGGGCGGGCCCGGAGTTGATGCCGATGTGGATGGCGAGCGGGTGGTCGTGCTCCGTCTGGTTGAGCGCCTCGGTGAGCGCCAGCAGCATGAGCGCCGCGTTCACGGTGCGCGCGGCGTGGGCGGCCGGATCGCCGTCCTGGAAGATGGCCATGAACCCGTCGCCGGAGGTCTCGTTGATGTCGCCGCCCGCGTCGGTGATGCGGTCGAGGAAGCTGCCGAAGTAGCGCTCGACGAGCGCGTTCAGGTCGGCGGGCGCGACGCTCTCGGCGAGCCGGCCGTAGCCGCTGATGTCGACGAAGAGCACGGTCACGTCGCGCTCGTGCTTGTCGAGCCCGGGCGCGTCCGGGTTGGCGAGCACGAGGCGGCGGACCGCCTCCGGCACGAACTTGGCGAAGTGATCGCGCACCCGGGCCAGATCGCCGAGGCGGTGGTCGAGCTCGCGCTTCCGGGCCAGCGCCCCCTGGATGCGGGCCACCAGCTCGCGCTCGTCCACCGGCTTGGTCAGCACGTCGTCCGCCCCGTGCTCGAGCAGCTTCACCCGGTCCTCGATGGCGGTGAGCGCGGTCATGACGATCACCGGGACGAGCCGCGTGGCCTCGCGCTCGCGGAGGCGGCGGCAGACCGCGAAGCCGTCCATGACCGGCATCATGACGTCCAGGAGGATCAGGTCCGGCGGATCGGCGGCGGCCCGCTCGATGGCCTGGGCCCCGTCCTCGGCGGTGGCGGTCACGTAGCCGAGCCGGTGGAGGATGTGCTGGAGATACCGGACGATGTCCGGCTCGTCGTCGACGACGAGCACCTTGAACTCTCGCGTCATCGGCCTGGCCG
>DATFAJ010000096.1:0-2886 GCA_035254745.1 Candidatus Methylomirabilota bacterium
TGGGGTTCGCGCGCGCGCCGGAGCTCGATTTCGCGCCTGCGCCGGACGTGGTGGTGAAAGGCTACCGCCTGCGCCTCATCTCGGCGACGTGACGCTCGTGAAGCTGGCCGCGACGAGCTGACCGAGGGCTACGCGGCGATCCGCTGGTGCTGGCGGTTCGCCCGCGAGCGGAAGGTGGGAAGCGTGCCGCTGCTCCAGGCCCTCCACCGCATCGTGTACGGCGGCCACGACGTGGAGCGCGAGCTCGCCGCGGCCTGCTTCACGAGCGTCACGTCGCCGAGATGAGGCGGAGGCGGTAGCCCTTCACCACCACGTCCGGCGCAGGCGCGAAATCGAGCTCCGGCGCGCGCGCGAACCCCATCCGCTCGTAGAGCCCCATCGCGACCCGCATCATGTCGGTGGTGTGCAGCGTCAGGGCCGGCGCCCCCGCGGCGCGCGAGCGGCGGATGCACTCCTCCATGAGCCGCCGGCCCAGGCCGCGGCCGCGCCCCGCCGGCCCCACCGCGAGCAGCCGCACCTCGGGCTCCGCGAGCCGCGTCTCCCGGCCGCGGCCCGGCTCGATCAGCACCGACCCTGCCGGCTGGAGCAGCACGCTGCCCACCATCCGGCCGGCCGCCTCGGCCACGATCAGCGCGGCCGGGGCCGCGGCGGCCAGCGTGGCCACGATGTTCTGGCGGTAGGCGGTCCAGAGTGGTGGCGGGAGCACCGCGGCGTACTGCTCGTAGGCGGCGAGGGTCACCGCCTCGACGGCCGGGCGGTCGTCGAGGCGGCCGTCGCGGATCGTGACGTCGTCGGGTCGCGCGCTCACGCCGCCGCGGGCTTGACCTCCGAGACCAGGCGCTCCATCGCCCGGGTCATGGCGGGGATGCCGGCCCGCGGCAGATCGAACGTCATCCACTCGGCGCCCATGCCCTTCACCCGCTTGACGTCGGCCGCCACCTCCGCCACCGAGCCCTGGAACGCGGCGCGGCCGGCGCCCTTCGCGCCGTCGGCCAGGTCCAGCAGGTTGCGCGGGGCGAGACCGAGCGTGTCGCGCCGGCCGGCGCGGCTCGCCAGGTCGCGCAGGGTCGCGTAGCCCTTCTCGATGTCGTCGAGGCCCAGGCCGAGCGGGTGCCACGCGTCGCCCAGCTCGGCGCAGCGCCGCACCGCGGGGCCCGACACCGCCCCCGGCGAGCCGCCCACCCAGATCGGCGGGTGCGGGCGCTGCACCGGGCGCGGGGAGAAGGTCGCCCCGGCGAAGCTCGTGTACTTGCCGCTGTACTGCGGGATGTCCGCCCCGAAGGCGGCCTTGATCGCTCGGATGTAGTCGTCGCTGAGTCGCCCGCGCTCCGCGAAGGGCAGGCGCAGGTCCACGAACTCGGCCTCGTCCCAGCCCACTCCCACGCCGAAGATGAAGCGCCCGCCCGAGGCCTGGTCCACCGTGGCCGCGGCCTTGGCCGCGACGAGCGGATTCCGGTAGGGCAGGACGATCACGCTCGCGCCGAGCTGGATGCGCCGGGTGCGCCCGGCCAGGAAGGCCAGCAGGGAGAACGGATCGGGCCAGTGGCCGCCGTAGTGCTGGGTGGTCGCGGGCTTGGCCAGGATGTGGTCGGGCACGAAGACGCCGTCGAGCCCGAGGGCCTCCGCCTGCGTGGCCAGGGACTCCGCCTCCGCCACCGTGAGCTGCCAGATCGGAAGTACCACGCCGTACTTCATGGGCCCCTCCTTTGGGTTGGTGGCCCGAGGCTACACGGTCGGCCCGGCGTGGACAACCGTGGCCTGGCCGAGCGCCACGCCTATCACCCCTTCCGCCCCGCGGCACGGACGCGGCAGTCAGAGGACCTGGGCGCCCTTTTCGATCAGGAGCTCCCGGAGGAGGGAGCGATGGCAGTGGCTCGCGTCCTCGCAGTAGCAGCCGACGGACAGGTTCGTCTGTCGCGACAGCGCGGCCAGCACCGCGAGAAGCCGCTGCGCCGCCGGCTCGTGCATCTCGCGTCGATAGCGTCGCGCGTAGGCGGCCCAGCGCGCGGGCGTGAACGGCTTCGACAGCGCGAAGGACACGAGGGGGGCGCTGGGCGCGAGCTCGGGCAGCCACGCGTCGAAGTAGTCTCGCGAGGCGTAGTGCTCCTTGCGCACCCCGCGCGGTGGGCGACGGACGGTCCCGAGGCGCACGCCTTCCTGCGGGTGACGCGGGGTCCCGAGCCGGACGACACGCAGGGCCACGGGAGCGGCTAGGCCTTGCGGCCCCCGACATGGCGATAGGTCAGGGCCAGGGCGATGCAGTGCCGCAGCGCCTGCGCCGGGATCCGGTCGTGCTCGTCGAACAGGATGGCCCGATTGCCGTCGTACGTGAACGTGCGCGGGTAGAGCCGCCTGAACGTATCGACCAGGCTCGTCCGGCAGTGGAAGTACATCGCGTAGCGTCCGGGCTCGGCCTTCACCCGGTCGATGCGGATGGTGCTGCCGCTCCGCGGGCTCGTCGTGAGGTAGCTGGGCTGGCCCCACCTGAGGGTCTCCTCGAGCTCGCCGACTCCGTCGGTCCTCGACGCGACGTCGAAGATCAGGCGGCGGAGCGCCCGGAGCTTCGCGGCGATGCCGGGCGGATAGGCACGGAAGGCCGCGGCGACCTGCGGGTCGCCGAATTGCCGAGGCGCCAAGGATCGACTCGCGGCGACGTCGGTGGCTTTGCGAACGGCCCGTGTCATCTGGCTAGCGTCCCTGGAGCTGGTACAGGAGCGTGCTCCCCACGATCATCGCGATCGCGGCCAGTCGGCCCCAGGTGAGCGGCTCGTGGAGCACGAGAAAGCCCACGAGGAGCACGACCACGGTGGACGTGCCGCCGATGAGGAACGACGAGGTCACCCGCAGGCCGCGCTCGTAGGCGAGCAGGCCGAAGATGTCCACGCC
>DATFAJ010000097.1:0-17562 GCA_035254745.1 Candidatus Methylomirabilota bacterium
GATGTGGCCGCCGTCGACATCGACGGCGCGGCCGCGCAGGCGACGGCCGACGCGGTGGGAGCGCTCGGCGGGCGGGGCGCGGCGCTCGAGGCCGACGTCGGCGACCTCGGGAGCATCGACCGGATGGTCCAGGGCGTGATCGCGGCGCTCGGCCGGGTCGACGTCCTCGTCAACAACGCCGGGGTGACACGCCGCGCCCACATCATGGACCTCACGGAAGCGGACTGGGACCGCATCATGCGGGTCAACGCCAAGGGCGTGTTCTTCTGCCTGCAGCGGGTGGCGCGCGAGATGATCCCGCGACGCCGCGGCCGCATCATCAACATCGCGTCGATCGCCGGGAAGGGCTACGCGGGCACGTCGAACGCGATCTACGCGGCCAGCAAGGGCAGCGTGATCTCGCTCACCCGCACCGCGGCCCAGCAGCTCGCCCGCCACGACATCAACGTCAACGCGATCTGTCCGGGCATCACGGTCACCGCGCTCTCGGAGGCCAACGTGGCGGTGCGCGCGCGCGACGAGGGCCTCTCGGTGGAGGAGATGACGCGGCGACGCAACGCGGTCATCCCGCTCGGGCGCCCCAACGATCCGGAGGACGTGGCCGCGGTCGCGGTCTTCCTCGCTGGGCCGGCCGCGCGCAACATCACCGGCCAGTCGCTCAACGTCGACGGCGGCATCGTCTTCGACTGATCCCCGACCAGGGAGGATCGCCATGAACGTCGGCATCTCGGTCCCGCTGCCCGCCTATCTCGTCGACGTGGGCGCCATGGCCCGCACCGCCGAGGCGCTCGGCTTCGAGTCGTTCTGGTGCGCGGAGCATCCGTTCATCCCGGTCCGCACCACCAGCCGCTTTCCGGGGTCCCCCGACGGGGTCATCCCGGAGGCGTACGCGCACTTCATCGATCCGTTCGTGGCCCTCGCCCGCGCCTCCGGCACCACCAGCCGCATCAAGCTCGCGACCGGCATCGTGCTGGTCCCGGAGCGCCACCCGCTGCTGCTGGCCAAGGAGGTGTCCACGCTCGATCTCTTCAGCGGCGGCCGCTTCCTCTTCGGCATCGGGGCCGGGTGGCTGCGGGAGGAGACCGAGCTCATGGGCGGCGACTTCGACCATCGCTGGAGCCAGACGCGAGAGTCGATCCTGGCCATGAAGGAGCTCTGGACGAAGCCGGAGGCCGAGTTCCACGGCAAGTACTACGATTTCCCGCCGGTCCGCTCCAACCCCAAGCCGGCCCAGCGGCCGCACCCGCCGGTGCTGCTGGGGGGCGACGCGAGGAACGTGCTCGAGCGCGTGGTGGCGTGGGGCGACGGCTGGCTGCCGAACCGGGTGACGCCGGATCAGCTGCGGGAGAAGCGGGCCACGCTCGATCGGCTGGCGAAGGAAGCGGGGCGCGATCCGGCCAGCCTCACCATCTCGGTCCACGGGCAGCCGGCCGATCGGGACCTGATCGCGCGGCTGCACGACGCGGGAGCGACCCGGGTCATCGTGCGCCCCGCGACCACGAAGTCGGAGCCGGAGATGGTCCACGAGCTCACCCGCATCGCGGAGGCGGTGCTGCGCTAGCCGCAGTCCCTCTCCCCTCAGGGGAGAGGGCAGGGTGAGGGGTGGGGTGGTGAGGGGTGAGGGGGCGAGGGGTCAGGCGTTCGGGATCCAGGGCCAGTACTTCGCGATCGCGCCCGCGTCCACCCGCAGATCGGTCCCGGTGACCATCTCCGCGTCGTCCGAGGTCAGGAAGACGACGGCCCGCGCGTAGTGGCGGGGGCTCGGGAGCTTTCCCATCGGTACCATCTTCGGGAAGTCGAGCCCCCGGGCGCGTGGCTCCGGCCGCGCCCGCCCCCAGGCGACCGCGCGATCGGCGGCCTCCTCGGTGTCGGTGGCGGTCGGGGTCAGGCTGTTCACCCGGATCCCGTGGCGGGCCAGGTCCATGGCGGCGGCGCGGGTGAAGTTGAGCAGCCCGCTCTTGCTCGTGGAGTACGCGATGTTGCCGGCCTGGCCCTGGTGGCCGGCGGTCGAGACCACCACCACGATGCTGCCCCGCCGCCGCTGCTCGACCATCAGGCGGGCCACGTGCTTGGTGCACAGGAATGTCCCGGTGAGGTTGACCGCGATCTGGCGGTTCCAGCGCTCGACCGGCATGTCGAGCACGCCCTCGCCGCCCAGGATGCCCGCGTTGTTGACGAGGATGTCCACGCCGCCGTAGGCCTCCCGGACCCGGGCCACCATCGCCTCCACCTGGCCCTCGTCGGTGACGTCGCACACGATGCCGAGGGCCCGGCCCCCGCGGCGCCGGATCGCCTCCGCGCACTGCATGGCGTTGTCGGGCACCACGTCGACGCAGGCGACGGCCGCGCCTTCCTCGCCGAGCCCCTCCGCGATGCCGCCGCCGATGTTGGGGCTGGTCCCGGTCACGACCGCGATCTTGTTCGAGAGACGCACGCGGGCGACTCGCCTAGGCGCCGCTCGGCCGAGGGCGGCCGGTCACCTTCCGGCCCGTCGCTGCTCCTGCAGGTACCGCACCGAGACCCGCTCGAGCGGGACCGCGTCCGGCGAGAGGTCGTCCGGGTTCCGGTACTCGAACGGGGCGTCGCGCCCGCCGAAGTGCTTCGCCACCACCAGCCGGCGCCACTGGATCACCTCGGCGTCGGTCGACGAGAGCTTCTCGGGCGTGTCGTAGCGCTGGTTGATCATCACCCGCTCGTCCTGGCGCGAGAAGTTGTACTCGATGATCCACCGGTGGAGCGCCGCGTAGGCCAGACGCTCCCCGAGCCGCCCGAGGGCGGTCCGGGGCCGGAGGCAGTGGTAGTACCAGACGCGGGTCAGGTGCTCCTCGACCGGCACGCACATGCGGGTGTAGAGGTCCCAGCCGAACTCGGCCCGGAACATGCCGGGCAGGTGATGGCCGCCACACCACTTCGCGGACCGGGGCGGGGGAATGTGCCGGCGGGCGCGATCGGCGAGCGGGCGGGTGAGCCACGTCCAGAACCGCCGGTACGTCGTCTTCGGCCACCGGCGGCCGTCGGGGTAGACGTCCTGCCGCGGGCTCTGGCGCATGTAGTTGCTCTCGGCGACGTCACCGCCGAAGCCGTTGCCCACGAAGATCGGGTGCTCGCCCTGCGCCCCCCGCGCGATGAAGCCGCTGCGGGCGATCACCAGCGCGTTGCGGTGCAC
The DNA here is from genome assembly GCA_035254745.1 of Candidatus Methylomirabilota bacterium. Taxonomy (GTDB): domain Bacteria; phylum Methylomirabilota; class Methylomirabilia; order Rokubacteriales; family CSP1-6; genus CAMLFJ01. The sequence goes on from DATFAJ010000097.1 coordinate 3,167, forward strand.
GTAGTTGACGTGCGAGTCCATCGAGTTCTCGAGCGCGACCTCCCAGTTGCACCGCCAGTCGACCTGACCGATGAGGATCAGGGTCTCCTCGTCGAAGAACTCTTCCGGCACGTCCTCCTCGATGGGGGCGGGCGGCCCCTCGCCGATCCAGACGAAGACGAGGCCCTTGACGGTGCGGGTCGGGTACGCTCGGGCCTCGGTGCCGGCCTTGCCGCACACGCCGGAATTCGGGCCCTCCGAGAGCACCATCACGTTCTTGCCCGACTCGTCGTAGACCCAGCCGTGGTAGGGGCACGCGACCGTGCCCTGGTAGTGGCAGTCGCCCTCGCTGAGCCGCGCGCCCCGATGCGGGCAGACGTCCTGGATGGCCGCCACGTCGTCGCCGGCTCCGCGGAACAGGCACAGCTCCTCCCCCAGGAGCGAGACCTTGACCGGCTTCCGCCGCCCGACCTTGCGCGCCTCGACCGCCGGGTACCAGTAGTTGCGCAGGCCGAGCTTCGGGATCAGGTGGCGGATGTCGCCGCTGAGCTTCGGCACGCCGCCGCCCGGACGCGCGTCGGCCACGTGCAGGCGCGGGGTCGGCTGGGGAGTAGGTGTGGGCACGCCGGTCTCCTCGGCCTCAGGGCATGAACGTCGCGAAGCACTTGTTCGAGTTGAACGACCACGTCTCGACGAAGTGGCAGGTGTCGGGCTTGCGCCCGAGCGCCTCCATGGCCCCGGCCAGCATGTACCAGTTCAGCATCTCCTGCTGGCCCGACGTCTCGATGGCGTCGAGCGGCGTCTTCCGCCAGGTCTCGTAGTCCCCGGCGCGCAGCGCCTCGTAGAGCCGCCGGTCCGCCTCGATGTCGGGATAGAGCTGGTGGTTCTTGTCGGTCAGGAACGCGTGCGACCAGCTCGACGAGGCGATCAGGGCGGTGCGCCACGGGCTGTCGCGCATGACCCGCGCGGTCGCCGCACCCACCTCCATGCAGCGCTTCGGCGAAGGCGACGGCGGATCCAGATCCGCGTCGGGGACCGGGTGCGCGAGGCTCCCGCGCCCGCCGCGCTGGGCGATCACCCGGCGACCGTAGCAGTTGACCTGGAAGGCGATGACCGGATACGGGAAGCCCACCCGGTCGTAGTCGAGGAACATGATCGTGTTGAGGAAGGCGTGGGCGAGGCCCGGGTAGTGGAGCGGCCTGTAGGCGTAGGCCATGTCGACGCCCTGCTCGAGCAGGCCGGCCGCGAGGTGCTTGCCGGCTTCCCGGTGGCCGGTGATCTGGAAGCACGTCTCCGAGGGCTCGCCCCAGACGTTGGGCCCGGCCCCCGCCCGCTGCCAGGGCCGCGCCTCCACCCGGTCGTAGGCCAGCACGCAGAAGGGCGGGATCACGTCCTCGGTGAAGTTCTCGTGCTGGTCGTCACCCCAGATGATCACCACCTCCGGCCGGAAGTCGTCGAGGATCCGCCGGGCCTTGCGGAAGTGGTGGAGCAGCGTGTCGCGGTGCCCGGCCGCGCTCGCGGTGCCGCCGTCCCCGCCGTACTCGGCGCGCATCGGGGCGGGCCAGCTCGCAGGATCGCGGTAGCGCTCGGGCAGGCCCGGATCCTGGAGCACCCGGCGAAGGATGCCGGCCATGTTCTGGTCCAGCCCGGTCAGCGGCGGGTAGTGCGTCATGCCCAGCCCGAGAATCTCGCCCATGAGGTGGCTCCTCGCCGTCCGGGTGCAAGCGCTTGCGGAACCCTAGTCCCCCCGTCTGGGCCTTGTCAAGTTGAGGGGTTGCGCCCCGCTACTGGCCGCCGGTGACGTCGATGGTGACGCCGGTCACGAAGTCGGCGTCGGCCGAGGCGAGGAAGCAGATGACCCGGGCCTGGTCCTCCGGAGTGGCCACCCGCCCGAGCGGCGTGCGCCGGATCTCGGCGGCCTGGCCCTCGGCCGAGCGCCGGTCCCAGTGTGGCCGGATGCGCTCGGAGAGGGTGAGGCTCGGGGCGATCGCGTTGACGGTGATGCCGTGGGGGCCGAGCTCGAAGGCGAGCTTGCGGGTCAGCGCGATGATCCCGCCCTTGGCGGTGGCGTAGGCGCTCGAGCTCGACTGGCTGAGCCCGCGCCCGGCGATGGAGGAGAGGTTGACGATCTTGCCGGCTCCCTGCCGCTTCATCACCGGCACCACCGCGTGGGTGAACAGGAAGGTGCCGGTGAGATTGAAGTCGAGCAGCTTCTGCCACTCCGCCAGGGTGAGCTCGTCGAGCGCGGCGGCGGGCCGGGGCACGATGGTGCTGCCGCCCACCGCGTTGACCAGGATGTCGATGCGCCCGTGGGCGTCGACCGCGCGCTTCACCACGCCCTCCACCGCGGCCGCGTCGAGCGCGTCGGCGCGCAGGGCCAGCGCGCGCCCGCCCGCGGCGGTCACGTCCGCGGTGAGGCGATCGAGCGCGGCCGGCTCGACGTCGACCCCGACGACGGTGCCGCCCTCGCGGGCGATGATCATCGCGGTCGCCCGACCGATGCCCGCGCCCGCCGCCGAGATCAGCGCGACCTTCCCTTGAAACCTCATGGCCCCTGGAACCTCATGCCGTCTCTCCGCGTAGAATGGAGCGCGTGACGTACGACTGCGTCTTCTGCGGCGAGGAGAACGACGTCTTCGTGGACCCGAGCGGCGGCCGCCACCAGACCTTCACCGAGGACTGCACGGTGTGCTGCCGCCCGAACCTCATCACGCTCACCTTCGACGACGACGGCGACGTGTCGATCGAGGTCGTGCAGGAATACGAGGCCTGACCGGCCGCGTCGGTCATCACTTCTTCACCAGTGGACAGCCGCCCTCGGCGAGGGGCCGGAAGGCCTGGTCGCCCGGGATGGTGCTCACGATGCGGGCCAGGTCCCACTCACCCTTCGACTCCTCGGGCTTCTTCACCTGCATCAGGTACATGTCCCGGATCACCCGGCCGTCCTCCCGGATGCGCCCCTGCCGGGTCATGAAGTCGTTGATCGGCATCTCCTTCATCTTCGCCATCACCGCCTTCGCCTCGTCGGTGCCGGCGGCCTGCACCGCCTTCAGGTAGTGCATCGTCGCTCCGTAGGTGCCGGCCTGGATCATGGTGGGCGGCATGCCCTTGGCCGCGGCGAAGCGGTCGGTGAACGCGCGGGCCTCGGGGCTCATATCCCAGTAGAAGGAGGCGGCCATCAGCAGGCCCTGGGCGGTGGGCAGCCCCAGCGCGTGGACCTCGGGGTACTGGATGAGAAGCCCCGCCAGCTGCTGGCCGCCCCGGTCGAGGCCGAACTCCTTCGCCTGCTTGATCGCGTTGGTGATGTCGGTGCCGCCGTTGGCCATCACCACCACCTTGGCCTTCGAGGCCTGGGCCTGCAGCAGGAACGAGGAGAAGTCCGAGGTGTTCAGCGGGTGGCGGGCCGAGCCCAGCACCCGGCCCCCGGCCGCCTTGACGAAGTCGCTCGCGTTCTGCTCGAGCGCGATGCCGAAGGCGTAGTCGACGGTGATGAAGAACCAGGAGTCGCCGCCCTGCTTCACGATGGCGCTGGCGATGGTCTTGCCCTGGCCGTAGGTGTCGTAGACCCAGTGCACGCTGTGGGCCGAGCAGGCCTTGCCGGTCAGCTCGGCGGTGGCGGCCGCGGTCGGCATCACGAGGCGATTCGTCTGCTCGGCGAGCTTGACCACGCCGAGGGCGATCGCGGAGTGGGGGATGCCGATGATCAGGTCGACCTGGTCCTGCTCGTACCAGCGCCGGGCGATCCCGACCCCGACGTCGACCTTGTTCTGCATGTCGGCGGAGACCACCTCGATGGGCTTGCCGAGCGCGCGGCCGCCGAAATCGGCCACCGCCATGCGCACCGCGAGCAGATCGCCCGGCCCGGTGTTCTCCGAGTAGGGGCCCGACATGTCGTCGAGGACCCCGATCTTCACCGCGCCGTCCTGGGCGAGGCCGGTGGAGGGTGCCAGCAGCAGGCAGAGCACGAGGGCGGTCATCACGGGGGCGGGCCAGCGCATGGTCTCTCTCCTGTCGGAGCGGTCAGGGCAGGGGGATCCGCGACGGCATGCCGGTCTGCACGGTCAGGCCGCCGTCGGCCACCACCGCCGCGCCGGTGACGTAGGACGCGAGGTCGGAGGCCAGGAACAGCACGACGTTGGCGATCTCTTCCGGCCGGCCGAGCCGGCGCATCGGGATCATCGCGGTGGTGGTTAGGGCGAAGCCGGGGATGCCGAGCGAGGGACGCAGGAGCGGGGTGTCGATCGCGCCCGGGCAGACGCAGTTGACGCGGATGCCGCGCCCCGCGTACTCGATCGCGGTCACGCGGGTGAGGTTGATCACTCCGGCCTTGGCCGCGTTGTAGGCCCCGATCGCGAAATCGGCGAAGAGGCCGGAGATCGACGCGGTGTTGACGATCGCGCCGCCGCCGCGGGCGAGCAGCTCCGGGATGGCCCGCTTCGTGGCGCGGAAGACGCCGGTGAGGCCGAGCTCGATGGTGTGCGTCCACACCGCGTCGTCGAGGTCGCCGGTGAAGGCGAGGCGGCTCTTGCCCGGTGGCAGGGTGGGCTGGCCGAACGCGTTGTTGTGCAGGATGTCGAGGCCGCCGAAGGCCCGGACCGTGCCGCCGACCATCGCCTCGATGCCGGCCGGCGTGCCCGCGTCGGCGGTGATCGCGACCGCGGCGCCGCCCGCCGCCTGGATCTCGGCGGTGACCGTCTGGGCCCGGCCGCCGTCCAGGTCCGCCACCGCCACCCGGGCGCCGCGCGCCGCGAAGCCGAGCGCGGTCGCCCGGCCGATGCCCGAGCCCGCCCCCGACACCAGCGCCACCTTGCCGTCGAATCGCATGGAGGCCTCTCCTTCAGAGATCGAGATCGCCGCGGGCGAGCTGCTGGAAGATGGTGCGCCGGAGGATCTCGTTGGTGCCGTCGGCGATGTTGATGATGCGGAGCGTGTTGTAGGCGTGCACCAGGCCGACCTCGTTGGTGAGGCCCATGCCGCCGTGGGTCTGGATGGCCCGGTCGATCGCGCGCAGGCAGACCTCGACCGAGTAGGCCTTGGCCATCGACAGCTCCTTGATCGCGCGCTCGCCGCGGTCCAGGAGCATCGCGGCGTTGAGGCCGGCCAGGTGGGCGGCGTGCACCTCCATCGCGGACTCGGCGAGCGGGAACGCCACGCCCTGGTGCTCCGCGATCGGCGCCCCGAAGGCGACCCGCTGGCCGGCGTAGGCCACCGCCTTCTCGAGCGCCCAGCGGGCGAGGCCGACCGCGCGCGCCGAGTTGTAGACGCGCCCGAGCGAGACGCCGAGCAGCGCGATCCGGAAGCCCTCGTGGAGCGGGCCCACGAGCTGCCACGGCTCGACCCGCACCCCGTCGAAGGTGGACTCGCCCTCGACGCCGCCGATGTCCCCCTGGAGCAGGGTCACCCGCTGCAGCGCGAAGCCGGGCGCGGTGGTGGGCACCAGGAACGCGCTGATGCCGCCCCGCTTGGCCGCGGCGCGGGCCGGATCGGTCACCGCGAAGACCACGATCCAGTCCGCGAACGTGATGTTCGACGTCCACATCTTCCGGCCGGTGATGCGCCAGCCGGAGCCCTCGGCCACCGCGCGGGTGGTGATCATGGTCGCGTCGGAGCCGGCCCCCGGCTCCGAGAGCCCGAAGCACATGGACCGACGGCCCTCGACGAGGCCGGGCAGCGCGCGCTCGCGGGCCTCCGCGGTGAGCTGCTCGAGCACCACGCTCGGGCCGAAGGCCCAGTGGCTGAGCGCGAAGGTGCCGAGCCAGTGATGGGGCCCGCAGAGATGGTTGATCGCCTCCCAGGCCACGTAGTAGGCGAGGTGGCCCTGGCCGAGGCCGCCCATCGAGACCGGGACGCACAGGTTGAAGTAGCCCGCGGCGGCGGAGGCCACGCGCACCTCGCGGATCAGGTCGACGACCGCGGGCACGAAGCGGCCGTCCGGCCCGTAGCGCTGGCGCGGGTCGTCGAGCAGCGCCGCGTGCTTGGCGTGGCGCGCCACCACCTCGGCGTGGACGAAGCGCTCGAGGCCCGCCACGATGCGGGCGATGTCCGCGGGGATCTCGAAGCCGATCGCGGTCACGCCGGGAGGGTATCACGGGAGGGCGATCCGCTTGCGACCCGGGGCGGCGGGCCCTATACTCCGCGAAAACGTGGCTCTCCGGATCGGCATCGACATCGGCGGCACCTTCACGGACCTGGTCGCGCTCGACGAGGCGACGGGCGTCGTGGTCGACACCAAGGCGCTCTCGACCCCCCAGGACCTGCTGCAGGGCATCCTACGCTGCGTGGACCAGGCCGGCGCGCGCCTCGACGACTGCCGGCTCGCCATCCACGGCACCACCATCGGGATCAACGCCCTGCTCGAGCACAAGGGGGCCCGGACCGGCCTCGTCACCACCGAGGGCTTCCGGGACGTGCTCGAGATCGGGCGCGGCAACTTCCTGCGCATGTACGACGTGCTCTACCGGCGGCCCACCCCGCTGGTGCCGCGCGGGCGGCGGCTCGAGGTGGCCGAGCGGATGACCGCCCGCGGGGAGGTCCTGACCCCGCTCGACGAGGCGGCGGTGCGGGCCGCGGCCCGGCAGCTCGCCGCCGAGGGCGTGGAGTCGGTCGCGGTGTCCTTCCTGTTCTCGTTCCGCAACCCGGAGCACGAGCGGCGCGCGGCCGAGATCCTGGCCGAGATGCTACCCGGCGTGTCGATCTCGGTCTCGCACCGGATCACCCAGGAGTGGCGCGAGTACGAGCGGACGAGCACCACCGTGGTCAACGCCTACGTGCGGCCGATCATGGACCGCTACCTCGGCGCCTTCGAGCGCGGGCTGGCCGCCCGCGGCTTCCGCGGCCGGCTCCTGATCACCCAGTCCAACGGCGGCGCCTTCTCGCTGGAGGCGGCGGCCTCCAAGCCGGTGCACACGATCGAGTCGGGGCCGGCCGCGGGGGCCATCGGCTGCGCGAGCCTGGCCCGGGCCCTCGGGGCCGAGCGGCTCATCTCCTTCGACATGGGCGGCACCACCGCCAAGTGCGCGATCGTGGCGGGCGGGCTCGTGCAGACCACCGACGAGTACCACGTCGACGGGCACCCGCTCCGCATCCCGGTGATCGACATCACCGAGGTGAGCGCGGGGGGCGGCACCATCGCGTGGATCGACGCGGGCGGGGCGCTCTCGCTGGGGCCACCGAGCGCGGGGGCCGATCCGGGGCCGGTCTGTTACGGACGCGGTGGGACCGAGCCCACCGTCACCGACGCCAACCTGGTGCTGGGACGCATCGCGGCGGGCCGCTTCCTCGGGGGCACCATGCCGCTCGACCACGCCGCGGCCGCGCGCGCCGTCGAGGAGCGACTCGGCCTGCCGCTCGGGCTCGCCCGCGACAGCGCGGCGGCGGGAGTCGTCCGGCTCGCCGACGTGAAGATGGCGCTCGCGGTGCGCAGCATCACCACCGAGCGCGGGCTCGACCCGCGCGACTACGCGCTGGTGGCGTATGGAGGTGGCGGCCCGCTGCACGCGGTCGCGATCGCGCGGGAGCTGGGCATCCCGCGGGTGATCGTCCCGCCCTCACCCTCGACCTTCTCCGCGTGGGGGATGCTCGCCACCGACCTCCGCCACGACCTGGTGCGCACCGTGCTCGAGCCGCTCGAGCGGACCGACGGGGGGTGGGCGGAGGCGCGCTATCGCGAGATGGAGACCGAGATCGAGGCCATCCTGCCGCCGGTCGGGACCGCGGTCCGCCACCGCGCCGCGGATCTCCGCTACCTCGGGCAGGAGCACACCGTGACCGTCCCGGTCGGCAGTCTCGGGGACTGGGCCTCGCTGCGGAGCCGCTTCGACGCGGCCCACCAGCGCGCCTACGGCTACGCCGCGGCGGACGTGGAGGTGCAGCTGCTGAACCTGCGCCTCGCGGTGGTGTACCCGCTCGAGCGCGCCCCGCTGCCCACGCTCGAGCGCGGGACGGGCCGCGCGCCCGCGTTCGAGACGCGCAAGATCTACTCCACGCTGCTCCGCGACCTGCTCGAGTACCGGGTGTACCCGCGCGACCGGCTGCGGGCCGGCGACGTGATCGAGGGCCCCGCCGCCGTCGAGGAGGCGGGCACCACCACCATGCTGGAGCCGGGCGATCGCCTGCAGGTCGACGGCAACGCCTGCCTGGTGATCGACGTGGCGAAGGGGGTCTGATCAATGGGGAACCAGCCGCTCGACGCGGTGACCGTCGAGGTGGTCCGCGCCGCGCTCAACGCCGCCGCCGAGCGCATGCGGATCACCATGATCAAGACCGCCTACAACCACATCATCAGCGAGAGCCTCGACTTCGGGTGCGCGATCTTCGACCCCGACGTGCAGATGATCGCGCAGGGCATCGGGCTGCCCGTCTTCCAGGGCCACCTGGGCTTCCCGATCCAGGCCACCATCGCCGACCGCGGCCTCGAGGCCTTCCGCGAGGGCGACGTCTTCATCCACAACGATCCCTACGCGGGCAACGGCAACCACCTCAACGACGTGGCGATGTACGCGCCGGTCTTCTGGGAGGGCCAGCTCACCGGCTTCGTCTCGGTGAAGGCCCACTGGAGCGACGTGGGCGGCCCGGTGCCGAGCTCCATGCAGATCGGCTCGAAGGAGTTCCGGCAGGAGGGGCTCCGGTTCCAGTCGGTGCGCCTGTTCAACCGCGGGGAGCTGAACGAGGAGGTCATGCGGCTCATCGGGGGCAACATCCGCACCGAGAGCGGCACCCTCAAGGACATCCAGGCGATGATCGCGGTGTGTCGGGCCGGCCTGGCCTACTTCCGCGAGATCCTCGGCAAGTACGGCCGCGACACCGTGCTCGAGTCCACCCGCGTCTACCTCGAGCAGTCCGAGCGGCGCACCCGCGCCGAGCTCGCCCGCATCCCGGCCGGCACCTACCGGGCGGTGGCCCACTTCGACAACGACGGCATCACCCTCGACCAGCCGGTGCGCATCGAGATGGCGATCACGCTCGACGACGGCACCATGACGGTGGACTTCACCGGCTCGAGCCCGCAGGTGGTGGGCCCGTTCAACTGCGGCGACGCGATCACGATCAGCGCCTGCCGGCTGCTCATCAAGTGCCTCTCCACCCCGCTCACCCCGGTCGACGAGGGCTGCTTCCGGCCTCTTCGAGTGTTGATCCCAAAACGCTCGGTGCTGGCGTGCGAGGAGCCGGCCCCGACCGCGCGCTACTACGTGCCGATCAATCTCTTGATCGACCTGGGGCTGCGCGCGCTCGCGGAGGCGATGCCCGACCGCATCCCGGCCGGCTCCTACGGCGACCAGATGCCGACCATCGCCTTCGGCACGCACCCGGAGACCGGCCGCCTGTTCATCCAGGGCGACCTCAACGCGGGCGGCACCGGGGCGCGACCGGCCTACGACGGCGAGTCCGCCATGATCATCTTCGCGGGGTCGACCGCCCGGAACAATCCGGTGGAGGTCGTGGAGTCGCGCACCCCGTCGATCCGCATCCTGCGCTACGGCCTCCGCCCGGACTCGGGCGGCGCCGGGCGCTACCGGGGCGGGCTCGGTGTCGAGCGGCTCTACGAGTTCCTCGCCCCCGCGTTCATCACCTTCAGCCTCGAGCGCAAGGTGACCCCGCCCTGGGGCCTGCGGGGCGGCCGGGACGGCGCGGTCAACGGGGTCGAGATCACCGCACCCGACGGGGCGGTGCGCCACGTGCGCAAGGCGACCCAGCATCCGATCGCGGCCGGCGAGCGGGTGCGCATCCTGACCGGCGGGGGCGGGGGCTACGGGCCGGCCGTCGAGCGGGACCCGGAGGCGGTCCGGCGCGACGTGCGGGAGGGCTACGTCACCCCGGAGGCCGCGCGGCGCGACTACGGCGCGGCCGCGCAAACCTAGGAGCCCACCCGGTGGCGCTCCGGGCGATCCGCTGCGGCACGCTCTTCGACGCCACCGGCGCGGACCCCGTGCGCCAGGCGGTGGTCGTGGTGGACGGCGGCCAGATCACCGCCGCCGGCCCGGCCGCGTCCACGCCCGTGCCCGCGGGGGCGGAGGTGCTCGACTGGAGCGATCGCTTCGTGATGCCGGGCCTGGTGGACGCCCACAGCCACATCTCGATCGTGCCGGGTGACGGTGACCAGATTGCCCAGCTCCGGCAAGACGTTGTCCCCCAGGCCCTGCGGGCGACCTCGAACCTGCGCCGCGACCTGGCCTCCGGCACCACCACGCTGCGGGTGATGACCGAGGAGCGCTTCCTGGACGTCCAGGTGCGGGAGGCGATCGAGGCGGGCGTGATCCTGGGGCCGCGGCTGCTCTGCGGCACGCGCGGCATCACCGCGAGCAACGGACACGGCCGCGCCCACTCCTCCTTCGACGGGGTCGACGCGATCCGCCGCGGGGTGCGCGAGAACTTCCAGGGCGGGGCGGACCACGTGAAGATCTTCGCCACCGGCGGGGTCAGCTCGCCCGGCACCACGCTCAACGCGAGCGTCTACTCCCGCGAGGAGATCCGGGCCGCGGTCGAGGAGGCGGCGCGCGCCGGCAAGTACGCGGCGGCCCACGCCCACGGGGGGCCGGGCCTGCGCCTCTGCGTGGAGGAAGGGGTCTCCACGATCGAGCACGCCGGGCTCGCCACCGACGACGATATAGCCTTGATGAAGGAGCATCACGCCTGGCTGATCTGCACGTTCTCGATCTTCATGCACGAGAACGGCATCGAGCGGGGCGACGGGCGCCACGTCGCGATCATGGACAAGCTCCGCGCGGCCCGGCGGGTGATGACCGAGCGCTTCCCGCGCCACCTGGCCTCCGGCGTCCGCTTCGCCTCGGGCACCGACGGCGTCCACGGCTGCATGCCCTTCGAGCTCGAGTGTCTCGTGCGCTTCGGGGTCTCTCCGCGCGACGCGCTGCTCTCCGGCACCCGCTGGGGAGCGGAAGCCTGCCGGGTGGACGGGCAGGTGGGCGCGGTGACGCCGGGCCGGCGTGCGGACCTGATCGCGGTGGAGGGGGATCCGCTGGCCGACATCCAGGCGCTGCGGCGGGTGCGGGTCGTCATGAAGGACGGGGAAGTCCAGGACGTCATGTCGAACATCCAGGAGAGGAGCGGGCGATGACGGATCGGGAGCGGACGGACGGCTGGAGCCGGAGCACGCGGCGGCAGTGGCTGGCGCGAATGGGAGGCCTGGCCGCCGGCGCGGGGCTCGGCACGCTGGGCGGGGTCGCGGGTCGCCCCGCCTGGGGGCAGGGCCAGCCCAAGCGCGGCGGCATCCTGAAGGTCGCCACCGTCGACAAGCCGGTCAACATGGATCCGGGCTACGCCCAGCTCTACTCGTCGCTGCAGGTCTACCAGAACGTCTACAACAAGCTGGTCTACGTGGACGAGGCCGGCCAGTTCGTTCCCGGACTCGCCAAGTCCTGGAAGGCCGACGGCGAGAAGGCCTGGGTCTTCGACCTGGTGGACAACGCGGTCTTCCACAACGGCGAGCCGTTCACGGCCAAGGACGTGGCCTTCACGTTCAACCGGCTGCTCGACGCCAAGAACAAGCTCCCGATGCGGGTGTTCTTCTCGCCGGTCGAGGGCGTGGAGGCGATCGGCCCGCACCAGGTGCGCTTCAGCCTGAGCCGCCCCTTCGGCCCGCTGTTCGCGATGCTCTCGCAGGCCACCGAGATCGTGAACGAGAAGGCGCTCGCCGAGAAGGACCCGAAGCTCTTCCCGATCGGCACCGGGCCGTACAAGTTCGTGGAGTGGGTGAAGGACGACCACATCACGCTCGAGCGCTGGGACAAGTACTTCCGGCCCGGCCGGCCCTACCTCGACCGCATCATCTTCCAGGCGCCCGCCGACGACACGGTGCGGCTCACCGGGCTGCAGACCGGGCGCTACAACTGGATCCAGACCGTGCCGCCCCAGCGCATCCCCGAGCTGGAGCGGCTGACCCGGGAGATGAAGTCCTCGCCCGGCCGGCCCTACTTCCCGTTCTACCTGATGCTCAACGCGAGCCGCCCGCCGTTCAACGACAAGCGACTGCGCCAGGCCATCGCGTGGGCCATCGACCGCTCCGAGATCGTGAAGCTGGTCTACTTCGACACCCACGTGGTGACCGCCGAGCCCACTCCGGAGCCGAGCCCGTGGGCCACCGGGGTGAACGCCCACAAGGGCGGGCCCGATCTCGCGCGGGCCAAGCAGCTCCTGGCCGACGCGGGCAAGGGGAGCGGCCTCAGCCTGACCTACCTCGTGAAGTCCCAGGTGCCGGTGCTGGTGAAGACCGGCGAGATCCTGCGCGAGCAGCTCAAGAAGGTGGGGATCACGCTCGACGTCCGGCCGCTCGAGTCCGGGCAGTACTTCGAGGAGCTGGTCGGCAAGAAGTTCGACATCGCGGGCGGCTACTGGAGTGTCACCGTCGATCCCGACATGTTCTACTACCCGATGCAGCACTCCTCCTCGGCGTGGAACTTCTGCGGGTTCAAGTCGGAGGAGGCCGACAAGCGGCTCGACGCGTTCCGCTTCACCGCGAGCCCGGCCGCGCGGAAGAAGATGTACCCCGAGCTGGTGCGCTGGTTCCAGGAGGAGGGCTCGCTGGTGGTCTTCAGCAACGAGCTCCAGCGCTACTGGATGAAGCCCAACGTCCAGGGCTCGGCGCCGCTGTCGTCGCTCGAGCTGCGCTTCGAGGACACCTGGCTGGCTTGATTGAACTGGGGGGGAGCGAGCGCCGCTCCTCCCCCAGACCCCCCCACCGCTCTCGGGCGAGCGCGAGATGATTCTGTACGGGGTGCGGCGGGTCGCCCTGGCGGTGCCGCTGCTGCTCGGCATGAGCGCGCTCATCTTCGCGCTCATGCGGCTGGTGCCCGGTGACCCGGCGGTGGCGGTGCTCGGCTACAAGGCCACCCCCGAGGGTATCGCCGCCCTGCGCCAGGCCTTCCATCTGGACGAGCCGGTGCCGCAGCAGTACCTGCGATGGCTCGGGGCGGCGGCGCGGGGCGATCTCGGGCACGACTTCCGCCAGAACGAGCCGATCGGCCGGATGATCCTCGACCGGATCCCGGTCACGCTCGAGCTCACCGCCCTCGCCACCCTCTGCACCGCGCTGCTCGGGGTCCCGCTGGGCCTCCTGGCCGGCGGCCGGCGCGGGGGCGGGGCCGACCGCGCCGCGCTCGCGGTGGGCCTGGTCGGGGTCTCGCTCCCGGACTTCTGGCTCGGCATCATGCTGATCCTCGGCCTCTCGCTGGGCGCGGGGCTCCTGCCCTCGGGCGGCTGGGTACCCTTCGCGGAGAGCCCGGTCGACAACCTGATCCACCTGGCGCTCCCCGCGCTCACCCTCGCGGTCAGCCGCGCCGCGGTGCTGGGACGGCTCACCCGGGCCGCGGTGCTCGACATCATGCATCGGGGCTTCGTGCAGTACGCGCGCGCCAAGGGGCTGGGCGAGCGCGCGATCCTCTTCCGCCACGTGCTGCCCAACGCGGCCATCCCGATCGTCACCGTGCTCGGGCTGCAGGTGGGCTACATGCTGGGCGGGGCCATCGTGGTGGAGATGATCTTCACGCTGCCCGGGCTCGGGCGCATGACCCTCGACGCGGTCCTCGAGCGCAACTACCCGGTGATCCAGAGCGCGGTGCTCGTGATCGGCGCGATGTTCATGCTGGTCAACCTCGCCACCGACGTGCTCTACGGGGCCATCGACCCCCGGATGCGGCGGCGCTGATGGGCGCGGCGCCGCTTCCGTGGCACGGCCTCCGCCGGACGCGGCCGGTACGGCACCGCGGGGTCACCCTGGCCGGGCTCTGCGTGGTGGGCGCGCTCGCGCTGCTGGCCGCGCTCGCGCCCCTGGTCCCGGGGAGCCCGACCGAGATCGCCCGAGACCTGGCGCTGCGCCCGCCCACGTGGGATCAGCCCTTCGGCATGGACGACCTCGGGCGCAGCATGCTGAGCCGGGTCGTGCACGCCTACCGGGTCTCGCTCGGGGTGGCGCTCGGCTCGGTGGGCCTGGCCCTGCTGGCCGGCGTGCCGCTGGGCCTGGTCGCGGGCTACGCGGAGGGCGTCCTCGATCAGCTCATCATGCGTCCGCTCGACGTGCTGATGGCGTTTCCCGCGATCCTGCTCGCCATCGCGCTGATGAGCGTGTTCGGCACCGGCGTGCTCCTGGTGGCCCTGTCCCTCGCGGTGGTCTACACGCCGATCGTGGCGCGTGTCGTGCGGGCCGCGGTCCTCGCGGTGAAGGTGGAGCTCTACGTGGACGGGGCCCGCGCGCTGGGGGCGCCGACGCTCCGGCTGGTGCTGCACCACGTCCTGCCGAACGCTGCGACGCCGATCCTCGTGCAGGCCTCGGTACTGATGGCGATCGCGATCCTGGTCGAGGCATCGCTCTCGTTCCTCGGGGTGGGGGTGCGGCCGCCCACACCCTCGCTCGGTCTCATGCTGGCCGACGGGCGCGGCTTCATGGTGCAGGCGCCCTGGATGGTGGT
>DATFAJ010000098.1:0-3767 GCA_035254745.1 Candidatus Methylomirabilota bacterium
CGTCCCACCCCGAGTGGCCGGCCAGGAGCACCGCGATCGCCAGGAGCACCGCCACGCCACCGGCGATGACGGCGTGAAAGGGTGGGGCGGCGGTGATGGCGGCCGCGACCCCGAAGCCGGCCGCGAGGGCGAGCGGAGCGAGGAGCGGGGAACGCGTCGGCGACCCCCCCACTCGGGCGCAGAGCAGGATGCTGCCTGCCGATGCGAGGGTCCAGATGCCCCAGCCGAGGCCGGGGGCCGCATCGAAGAGGAAGGCGGTGCCGAGTCCTCCGAGCGCCACGGCGACGGACCACAGGAGGCACACGCGGGCCATGGCGTTCATCGCGTGCCGGCCTCCGACAGGGCGCCGAAGCGACGGTCCCGGCCCCGGAACTCGGCGACCGCCGCTGCGAGGTCGTCCCGGTGGAAGTCGGGCCACATGCGAGTCGTGAAGAAGAGCTCGGCGTACGCGCTCTCCCACAGGAGAAAATCGCTCAGCCGCTGCTCGCCGCCGGTGCGGATCAGCAGGTCCACGTCGGGTGCGGGCGCGCCGTGGGTCTCCCCGAGTCGATTCGCGAAGCTCTCACGGGTCGGGTCGTCCAGCCGGCCGAGGCGGGCGGCTTCGAGGATCGCGTCGCGCGAGGAGTAGTCGACGGCCACCCGCAGGTGCAGGCGGCTCCCCCGGGCGGTGAGCGCCTCGGCGGCCGAGATGGCCGACACCACCTCGCCCGGCAGGCGGTCCCGGCGCCCGATCACGGACAGGCGCACGTCGTGGGCCTGGAGCGGACCGGCCTCGTCTCGCAGGAACCGGCCGAACAGCCCCATCAGGACCTGCACCTCCTCCGCGGGCCGGGCCCAGTTGTCGGAGGAGAAGGCGAAGAGGCTCAGGGTCCCGATGCCGACCTCGGGCGCGGCCTCGACGAGACGGCGGATCGCGTGGACCCCCGCGTGGTGTCCGGCCGAGCGCGGGAGCCCGCGGCGGAGCGCCCACCGCCCATTGCCGTCCATGATGATGGCCACGTGGATTGAAGTACTTTGCATGTCAAAGTCTCCTCGCAAAAAAAATGAGCCCGGCGTCAACGCCGGAGCGTGTCGCGCGTCGCGCGGATCAACGCTTCCATGTGGGACAGGTACCGCGTGAGCTCGCGGCGGCCCACGGGGGTGAGCCGATACTCGGTCCGCGGGCGACGGCCGTCGAAGGTCTTGGTGCAGGTGACGTAGTCGGCTTCCTCGAGCTTGCGGGCGTGAACGCTCAAGTTGCCGTCCGTCGTTTCCAGCAGCGCCTTGATCTCGTTGAACGTGAGCGACTCGACGGCCGCGAGCGCGCTCACGATGCCGAGGCGGATGCGGTGATGGATGAGGTTGTCGAGGCTCGCGGAGCCTCGACCGCCGGCGGCCCGCGGCGACTGGCCCCGCGGCGCCGGAGCCTCCCCCCGCGACCGACGCGCCGCGCCCGGGTCAGCCACCGTGCTTCCTCCCCACGATCACCCCGAAGGCGACGTGCAGCCCTCCGAAGCCGGCGATCAGGAGCCAGTTGCTCCACGGGAGCGGGAGCAGCAGACCGACCGCGCCGAGACCCATGAAGGTGGCGCCGATGACGGGAACGACCCTCACCGACCAGGCGCCGGCCGCGACGAGGCCGGCCCCGTAGAGCAGGAGCCACATGCCCGGCAGCAGATCGAAGCGCTCCGCGCGCTCGAGGGCGCCGGTGAGGAGGGCTCCCGAGACGACGGCGGGCGCCAGGCTCAGGGCGAACTTGCTGGCCGGCCCCGGTATCAGCGGCTGACGCGCGGTGCGGGTCTTGCGGGCCGTCGAGAGCGCGCCGATCACCGCGGAGACGCCGGCGGCGGCCACCCACGCCATGAGCCAGCGCAGGCGGGTGGGTTGCCGGGCGGCCACGAGCCCGCACGCGGTCGCGACGCCCCCGATCAGGATCAGCCCCCAGCCGGAGAACGCGGAGAACGCGGAGGCGCTCGCCATGGTCTCCCGGATGAAGCGGAGATCGGCCATGGCCCGGGCATGGAGGGTCGACGACTCGGAGATCGGCTCGTGGCCGGCGCCGGAGGGCACCATGGAATCGAGAAATAGCGCCGTTGGTTCAATCTGTCAAGTACTTTGAAACTCAGAGTCTCGGGTGGCCCGCCCGTGCTAGGCTGCCGGGGTGGTCGAGCGTCCGAACCTCCTCGTCATCCTGATCGACGACCTGCGCTTCGACGAGTTCGGGGCGGGCGGGCACCCGTACATGCTGACGCCCCACGTGGACCGGCTCGCGCGCGAGGGCGCGATGTGCCTCAACGCCTTTCACACCACCCCGCTCTGCTCGCCCAACCGGGCGTCGATCGTGACCGGCCAGTACGCGAGCCGGCACGGCATCATCGACAACGTGGCGCGCGACGCGGCCAGCCACCGCCTGCCGAACTACCACGTGGAGCTGCAGCGGCTGGGCTACGAGACCGCGCACGTGGGCAAGTGGCACATGGGCAACGACGGCTCGCCGCGCCCCGGCTACGACCGCTGGGTGAGCTTCGACGGCCACGGCAGGCTGTTCGACCCGGAGCTGAACATCGACGGCCAGCGGCGGGCGGTCCCGGGCTACGTGACCGACGTCCTGAACGCGGAGGCGCTGGCGTTCGTGGAGCGGGCGCGCGCGAGGCCGTGGAGCCTCTTCTTCGCCCACAAGGCGGTACATCCGGACGCCCACCAGGCCGCCGACGGCACGCTCGACCTGAGCCGCGGCGGCTACAAGCCGGCCGAGCGCCACCGGGATCTCTACCGGGGCCGCGTGTTCCCGCCGCGGCCGAACGTGCTGCCGCCCGAGGAGGTGGTGCGGGCGAAGCCGGCCTGGGCGGAGGCCTTCCGCCTCAAGGCGACGGAGCGCGCGCAGGCGGTGCTGGCCGCGATCCACGCCGGGACGCAGGAGGAGATCCGGCTCCGCGCGGCGATGATGGCCTCGGTGGACGAGGGGGTGGGGATGCTGCTCGAGGCGCTCGAGCGCACCGGACAGCTCGACCGCACCTGCATCGTCTTCCTCGGGGACAACGGCTACTTCTTCGGCGAGCACGCGCTCGGACCGGAGCGGCGCTTCGCCTACGAGGAAGGGATCCGCTCGCCGTTCCTCGTGCGCTACCCGCCGCGGGTGCCCGCGGGCAGCCGGCCCGACGCGCTGGTGCTCGCGCTGGACATCGCGCCCACCATGATCGAGCTGGCCGGCGGCACGCCGGGCGCGCACGTCCAGGGCCGCTCGCTCGTGCCGCTGCTCGGCGGCCACCGCCCGCCGGACTGGCGCACGTCGTTCCTCGTCGAGTACTGGAGCGAGAACGCGATGCCCTGGCTGGTGGGGATGACCTACAAGGCGGTGCGGACCGAGCGGGCCAAGCTGATCCACTGGGTCAACCGCGACGGGGTGGACGAGCTGTATGACCTCGCGGCGGATCCCTACGAGCTCGCGAACCTCATCGACGACCCGGCCCGCGCGCGCGAGCGCGACGACCTGCGGCGGGAGCTCGCCCGGCTCGTGGTCGAGGCGCTCGGGCTCTGAGCCGTCAGCGGCCGCCGGCTCCGGCCGCCGGGCTCGGGTAGCTGACCGCCAGGCCGGCCGCCGCGTCGGACTGGATGCCGAAGGGCGGGATCGGGTAGCGCAGGCCGTTCTTGCTCAACGCGGCCAGGCCCTCGATGACCTTCGGCAGGAAGCGCGGGGGGACCGCCATCAGCATCTCGTCGTCGGCCACCCCGCCGTAGCGGCGCTCCGCGTAGCAGGGGATGGTGAGCGCGGGCTCGCCGGTCTTGAG
>DATFAJ010000099.1:0-13487 GCA_035254745.1 Candidatus Methylomirabilota bacterium
CGGGGCTTGACCCAGCTCTCGCCGCGGACCCAGAGGGCGCCCCCCGGGCGGAGGCGGACCCGGCCCGCGAAGGTCGTCGGCCGGTCGACGTCCTTGACGGTGAGCACCCCGTGGATCGTCAAGAGCACGTCGTTGTTCTCGGCCAGCGACGGGAAGGAGCTGTCCACCTTGTCGATCCGGTAGCGGATCTCGGCGTGATGGTCGGTGTCGAGCGCGCGGCGGATGTCCTTGTCCCGGCTGGGCTCTCCCGACCGCAGGCCCGCGGCCGGCACGGTCAGGTTCCCCTTGATCGGCTGCCGGAGATCGGAGGCGTCGAGCTCGACCTCGCCGGTGGCCCCCTCCGCGGCCGCAGAGAACCTGCCGAACGCGAAGGGATGGAACGCATCGAAGCTGACCCGGCTCTTGTCGGGCTCGATGGTGAAGCGCTGCGTCTCGGCCGGGGCGGGGGACGCCAGGAACGATCCCCCCAGGAGGGCGCCGACGAGGACCGTGAGCGCGCGTGGGCCGGGCACAGGGTGGAATACCACGGTCGAGAGCGGCCGGTCAACCCGCCGGGGCGAAATTAGGTTGACTCTCGGCAGAGCGGGTCTTAACGTCTAAATGCCCGCCATGATGAGATTGTTCGAAATCTGATGGCCGTCGCCCCGAGCGCCTCCTACAGCTTCACGGCCCGGCTCGAGATCCGGAACAAGCCCGGCATGCTGGGTCGCGTGACGTCGATCATCGGCAAGGCCGGGGGCGACATCGGCGCCGTGGACCTGGTCGAGATGACCGGGGAGCGGGTCCTCCGGGACATCACCATCAAGGCCCGCGACAGCCGTCACGCCCATGACATCGTCGACCGCCTCAAGGCGGCCGCCGGGGTCAGGATCGCCAACATCTCGGATCGCACCTTCCTGATGCACCTGGGCGGCAAGATCGAGATCCACAGCAAGGTGCCGATCCGGACCCGGGACGATCTCAGCATGGCCTACACGCCGGGGGTCGCCCGGGTCTGCCTGGCGATCAAGGACGACCCGAGCCGGGCGTTCACGCTCACGATCAAGCAGAACGCGGTGGCGGTCGTCACCGACGGCACCGCGGTGCTGGGGCTCGGCGACATCGGCCCCGAGGCCGCGATGCCGGTGATGGAGGGCAAGGCCATGCTCTTCAAGGAGCTGGCCGGGGTCGACGCGTTCCCGATCCCCCTCGACACCAAGGACCCCGACAAGATCGTCGAGACGGTCAAGATGATCGCGCCCGCCTTCGGGGGGATCAACCTCGAGGACATCTCGGCGCCGCGCTGCTTCGAGGTCGAGGAGCGGCTGCGCAAGGAGCTCGACATCCCGGTCTTCCACGACGACCAGCACGGGACCGCGGTGGTGGTGCTGGCCGCCTTGCTCAACGCGCTCAAGATCGTCCGCAAGGAGATCCGCCACCTCAAGGTGGTGGTCTCCGGGGTGGGCGCGGCCGGGACCGCCACGATCAAGATCCTGCTCGCGCTGGGCGCGCGCCACATCATCGGCGTCGACGAGCACGGCACCATCTACCGGGGCCGCCCGGTGGGCATGGACTTCATGAAAACCTGGGTCGCCAGCGCCACCAATCCCCGGAACCTCAGGGGCCGCCTGTCGGACGCGATCCGGGGAGCGGACGTGTTCATCGGCCTCTCGGTGCCGCGGGTGCTGACGGTGCGGGACGTCAAGAGCATGGCGCGCGACCGGATCGTGTTCGCGATGGCCAACCCGGTTCCCGAGATCCAGCCCGAGGAGGCGGAGCGGCACGTGCGGGTCATGGCCACCGGGCGCTCCGACTATCCGAACCAGATCAACAACGTGCTCTGCTTCCCCGGCTTCTTCCGGGGCCTGCTCGATTCGCGGGCCCGGCTGGTCAACGACGAGATGAAGATCGCGGCGGCCCACGCCATCGCCTCCTGTGTCGGGCGCGGCGAGCTCGGCCCCGAGTACATCATCCCGAGTGTCTTCAACAAGAAGGTCGCCCCCGCGGTGGCGCGCGAGGTGGCCAAGGCCGCACAGAAGACCGGCGTGGCCCGGCGCCGTCGCCGCGCCGACGCCCCCGTCTGGGCCTAGCCACCGCGGTGAGCCGTCCCGCGCCCCGCTGGTCCGTGGTCGTTCCCGCCTACAACGAGGCGGTGCGTCTGCCCGGCTACCTGAAGGACATCCAGGCCTACTTCGAGGGCCGCGACGAGCCGTACGAGGTGATCGTGGTGGACGACGGGAGCCGGGACGGCACCGCGGAGCGCGTGCGCGAGGTGGCGGCGGGCCGGCCCGGAGTGATCGTGCACGCGCTCCCGCAGAACCGGGGCAAGGGGCACGCGGTGCGCGCGGGTATGACCCGCGCGGTGGGGGCCCTCCGCCTGATGGCCGACGCCGACGGGGCCACCCCGATCGCGGAGGTGGCCCGCCTCGAGGCGGCGATCGCGGCGGGCGCGGACATCGCGGTCGGCTCCCGGGTGCTCCCGGATCCCACCGTGGCCCGGCAGGTGCGCACCCACCGCATGCTCTCCGGCCACGTGTTCAACTTCCTGGTCCGGCGGCTCGGCGTGGTGGGCGTCGTCGACACCCAGTGCGGCTTCAAGCTCTTCCGCGGCGAGGTCGCGGCGGTGCTGTTCCCCCGGCTCGGCACCGACGGCTTCGGTTTCGACGTCGAGCTGCTGCTGCTCGCGCAGCGGCGCGGCTACCGGATCGCCGAGGTGCCGGTGAGCTGGGCGGACCAGCCCGGCTCCAAGGTCGGGGTGCTGCGCGACGGGCCGCGCATGCTCCGCGAGGTTCTCGCCGCGCGCCGGCGCCTGGCCCGGCTCCCGGGCGGAGGGCGGGCATGATCGCGCGCCGCACGCAGGAGATCGAGCCGTTCCTCGCGGTGGAGGTCTTCCAGCGCGCCCAGGCTCTCGAGCGGCAGGGGATCGACGTCATCCACCTGGAGTTCGGGGAGCCCGACTTCGACACCCCGGCGGTGATCCGGGAAGCGGCGGAGAAGGCGCTCAAGGACGGGCGCACCCGCTACGCCCACACCCTGGGCATCCTGCCGCTGCGCGAGGCGATCGCCGAGCACTACCACGCCCGCTACGGGGTGACGGTGTCGCCGGACCAGATCCTGGTGACCGCGGGGACGTCGCCCGCGATGCTGCTACTCTTCAGCGCCCTGCTCGACCCGGGCGACCAGGTGATCCTCTCCGATCCGTACTACGCGTGCTATCCCAAGTTCGTGAAGTTCGCGGAGGGCGAGCCGGTCTACGTGCCGGTCGAGGAGTCGGACGCCTTCCAGTACCGCCCGGACGCGGTGGCCGCGCGCCTCTCCCCGCGCACCAAGGCCCTGCTCGTCAACTCGCCGGCCAACCCGACCGGCACCGTGCTGAGCGCCGAGCGGCTCGCCGCCCTCTGCCGGCTCGGCCCCTGGGTGGTCTCGGACGAGATCTACCACGGGCTCACCTACGAGGGCCCGGAGCACACCGTGCTGGAGTTCACCGATCACGCCTTCGTGCTCAACGGCTTCTCGAAGGCCTTCGCGATGACCGGCTGGCGGGTGGGCTACGTGATCGCGCCGCCCGCCTTCATGCCCGCGCTCACCGCGATGCACGGCAACTTCTTCATCTCGACGAACGAGTTCGTCCAGTGGGCGGCGCTCGCCGCCCTGCGCGAGGCGGGGGAGGAGAGCGCCCGCTTCCGGCGGATCTTCGACGAGCGGCGGCGGGTCATGGTGGAGGGCCTGCGATCGATCGGGCTCGGGGTGGGGGCGCCCCCCACCGGCGCGTTCTACGTGCTGGCCAACGCCCGACGCTTCACGAGCGACTCGCTCGCCTTCGCCTTCGAGATCCTGGAGCGCGCGCACGTGGGCGTCACGCCCGGGGTGGACTTCGGCCGCAACGCGGAGGGCTACCTCCGCTTCTCCTACGCCCAGTCGCTCGAGCGGATCCAGGAGGCGATGGGCCGCATCGGGCGGTTCCTGTCCGAGCGCCGGTGACCGACGCGGGCTGCGTGATGTGCGACAAGTACGGCGCGGCCGGCCCGCGGCTCATCGCCGAGCTCGAGACCGCCCGCGCCTTCCTCCACGAGGACCAGTTCTTCCCGGGCTACGTGCTCCTGGTGCTCCGCCGCCACGCCACCGAGCTGTACGAGCTCGGGGCGGGGGAGCGCCGGGCGCACCTGGAAGAGGTGAGTCGCGTGGCCCAGGCCATCGCGCGCGCCTTCCAGCCGGTCAAGATGAACTACGAGCTGCTCGGCAACCAGGTGCCGCACATCCACTGGCACCTCGTCCCGCGCCTCTCCACCGACCCGGATCTCCGCGCGCCCATCTGGCGCGTCGACCACCGGCCGGCCCCGCTCGCTCCCGCGGCGGCCCGCGAGCGGATCGAGCTCATCCGACGCGCCCTCGACGCGTCCGCCTGACGCCATGGACCCGTCGTACGCCGCGGTGCACGCGGAGGAGGACCGGGCCCACTGGTGGTTCCAGGGCCGGCGCGCGGTGCTCCTCTCCGAGCTGGCGCGCCGCCTGCCGGAGGGGCCGAGCCGGCTGGCCGAGATCGGCTGCGGCAGCGGCGGGATGCTCGAGTCGCTGGCGCGCTTCGGCTCCGCGGTCGGCGTCGAGACCGACCCGGCCCTGCGCGAGCACGCGCGGGCGCGGGGGCTCGACGTCCGGGCCGGATCGCTCCCCGACGACGTGCCGCTCGAGACCGGCCGCTGGGACGCGGTCTGCCTCTTCGACGTGCTCGAGCACGTCGCGGACGACGCGGGCGCTCTTGCCGCGTGCCGTCGCCTCTTGGCCCCGGGCGGCCGCCTGATCGTCACGGTGCCGGCCTACGCCTGGCTCTGGAGCCGCCACGACGAGCTGCTGGGCCACCGGCGGCGCTACACCACCGGCTCGCTGCGGGCCGTCGCCCTGGCCGCGGGCTTCGCGGTCGAGCGGCTCACCTACTTCAACACCCTGCTCGCGCCGCCGATCATGGCGGTGCGGCTCGCGCGGACGGCCCTGCGGCGTCCCGATCACGACCTCGCCCGGCCCGCTCCGCTCGTCAATCGGCTGCTCGCTCGAGCCTTCGCCGCCGAGGCGCGCCTCCTGCGCCGGGTCTCGCTGCCGTTCGGCATCTCGGTCCTGCTGATCGCGCGCGTCGCCCCTGCCGCGACCGGCCGATGACCGGCCGCTCCGCGGTGGCGCTGGCCGGCCTGCTGGCGGGGCTCGGGATCGTCATGGCGGTGTGGCTCTCGATCGATCGCCGCCCGCCCGAGTGGGACCACGCCAACCACCTCGAGCGTGCCGTGCTCTGCCAGCGGAGCCTCACCGAGCCGGCACGGGAGGCGCTCCAGGAGATCATCGCGGAGTCGAGCTTCTACCCGCCGATCGTGACCTGCGCGGCGGGAATGCTCGGCTTCGTGCTGGCGCCGCTCGCGGCGGCGCACGCGGTGATGTGGGCGGCCCTCGTCGTGGGCACGCTCGCGGTGCTGGGGCTCGGTCGCCGTCTCCTCGATCCCGCGGCCGGGCTCCTGGCCGCCTTCCTCTTCGCGACCGCCCCCTTCGTGGTGTTCTCGCTCATGAACTTCCAGCTCGACCTGCCGCTCGCCGCCGTGGTGGCCCTCGCCCTCTACGCGCTCGCGCGTAGCGAGGCGCTCTCGGAGTGGCGGTGGTCCCTCGGCCTGGGCGCGGTCATGGGGCTCGGCATGCTGACGAAGCCCCCGTTCGCCGCGTACCTGTCGGGCGCGCTCGTGTGGGCCGCCTGGCGCGCCTGCTGGCCGCCCTCGGGGTGGCGGCCCTGATCGCACTGCCCTGGTACGGCCCGCGCCTGGTCGGGCTGCCGATGCAGGTCCTCAATCGCTCGTTCAAGCAGGCCGCCGAGTCGGGGCACGCGCCCGCGCTCACCTCCGGGGCGCTGCTGTTCTACCCGCGATGGATCGTCCCCCAGTTCGGGCTGCTCGCCACGCTGCTCCTGCTCGCGGGCGTGGTGGCGCTCGCGCGGAGCGATCGCGCGCGGGGCCTCGTGTGGGCCGCGCTGGCCCCGACCGTGATCTTCTTCCTGATCCAGAACAAGAACCTGCGCTACACGCTGCCGCTCCTGCCCGCCGCCGCGCTGGCCGCCGCGGCCGGGGTGGCGGCCCTCGGGGCCCGGGCCCGCCGCGTGGTGTCGTGGGCCTGCGTGACGGTGGGCGCGCTGCAGGTCGGCTCCGCCGCGTTCGCGATGCCGTCGGCCACCGTGCTCGCGCCCGTCGTGCCGATGGTGGCCTTCTCGCGGCCACCGGACGGCCGCGACTGGCATCACCGCGAGCTCCTGGACGCCATCGTCGCGGCCGCGGGTCCGGGCGGGGCCCGGGTGGCGGTCGTCGCCAACGACAACTTCTTCTCGGTCTCCAACTTCCGCTACGAGGTCGTGCGGGATCGCCTGCCGCTCCGGCTCTCGCGCGCGTGGGACCAGGGGCCGATGGCGGTCGACTTCGCGATCGTGAAGACGGGCGACCAGGGACCGGACGCGGCCTCGGCCAAGCCCGATCGGATCATGGCCGCGCTCGAGGGCGGCGATCCCTGGCTGGCCGCGGCGTTCCCGGTGATCGCCCGCGTCCCGCTGCCGGACGGCAGCGAGGGCATGGTGCGGATGCGTCGCCTCGAGCCGGTTCGCACGCTCACCGCGGCTCAGCTCGCGGAGCGCCTGCGTCGGGGGGGCGAGGCGCTGCTGGCCGACGTGGTGCGCGAGGCCCGCGGCCTGCGGATGACCCTCGACTACCGGGACGAGGCGCTCCGGGCGGGCGAGATCGACAGCGTGACGCTCGAGGCCGAGTCCGCCCTGGTCGGCGAGTTCGCGCGCCGCAAGCCGCCGCTCCGGATCGGGCCGGTGCGGGTCCGGGCCCGCGGCATCGTGGTCAACCCGGGCCGGCTCGCCGCGACCGGCGCGGTCGAGCTGCTCGACATCCGCTCGCTCGCGGTCGAGCGGCTCGGCGTCGCCCAGGAGGACCTGGCCCAGTTCCTCGCCCTCCAGCGAGGCCTTTCCGGGCTCGGCGCCACCATGGAGCGGTGCGGGATCGCGGTGCGCTGGTCGCTGCCCGGGCCGGATCTCCGGGCGCGCCTCGGGCTCGAGGCGGGCCCGGGAGCCGCACCGTTCGCCCTCCGCGCCGACCGCGTGAGCTACGGCGGGGTGCGCGTGCCCGCCCTTCTCGTGCACTGGATCGTGAGAAACTTCGACCCGACCCCGCGCCTGCGGCGACTGCCCATGGCGGTGTCGGTGGCCCCGATCTCGATCGGGGCGGGGCGGCTCGAGGTCGGGATCGACCCGGACCCGCTCTGCCCGCCAAAGGAGTCACGCTGATGGCCGAGAGCCTGCCGGACAAGAAGGCGCGCGCCCGCAAGATCCTGAGCCGCCTCGCCCGAGCCTACCCGGACGCGCGAACCGAGCTGCACTTCGGGACGCCGCTCGATCTCCTGGTGGCCACGATCCTGTCCGCCCAGTGCACGGACGAGCGCGTCAACGCGGTCACCGCGGAGCTGTTTCCGCGCTACCGGCGGGCCCAGGACTGGGCAGACCTCCCGCTCCCGACCCTGGAGAAGGCGATCCACTCGACCGGCTTCTTCCGGGCCAAGGCCCGCTCGATCGTCGGGATGGCGCGGGGCCTGGTCGAGCGTCACGGGGGCGAGGTGCCCCGCACCCTCGAGGAGCTCGTCGCGCTGCCCGGGGTGGGGCGGAAGACCGCGAACGTGGTGCTCGGCAACGCCTTCGGGATCCCCGCCCTGGCGGTCGACACCCACGTGTTCCGGGTCTCGCAGCGGCTCGGCCTGGCCCGCGGGGACGACCCCGAGGAGATCCACGACCAGCTCTGCCTGGTGCTGCCCAGGCCCGGCTGGACCCAGGCGAGCCACCTCCTCATCCTGCACGGCCGGCGGGTCTGCTTCGCCCGGAACCCGGCTTGCCCGACCTGCCCGGTGGAGCCGCTTTGCCCCTGGCCCGGCAAGACCAAGTCCGGCAAGGCCAGGGTGGCCAAGCCCGCCAAGGCCGCGCCCCGGGCGCGCTCCCGACGGGCAAGCAGTTGACCCGGTGGGGGCTTTCTCTTATGATTACCCGTTGCCATTCATTCAATCCGGACGGAGAGCATGACGACAGTAATGCCGAAGGAAGAGGACGTAGAGCGCAAGTGGTTCCTGGTCGACGCCAGTGACCGGGTGCTGGGCCGTCTCGCCACCCAGGTCGCGACAATCTTGAGAGGCAAGCACAAGCCGCAGTTCTCGCACCACCTCGACGTGGGCGACCACGTGGTGGTGATCAACGCGGAGAAGATCCACCTGACCGGGCGCAAGCTGACCGACAAGATCTACCGCTGGCACAGCGGCTACATCGGAGGCCTGCGCGAGGTGAGCGCGGAGCGGATGATCAAGACCCATCCCGAGCGCGTGATCGAGTGGGCGGTGCAGGGCATGCTCCCGAAGGGCCGCCTGGGCCGCGCGATGGCCAAGAAGCTGAAGGTCTACAAAGGGGCGGAGCACCCGCACGCCGCCCAGAAGCCCGAGCCGCTCGCCACGCGCGCGCGCGCCCGCTGAGGAGCCCCATGGCCGTCGTCACTCGTTTCTACGGAACCGGACGCCGCAAGACCTCCGTGGCCCGTGTCTGGCTGCGGGCGGGCAGCGGCCGCATCCTGGTCAACCGGCGCCCCTTCGAGGACTACTTCCCGCGCGAGACGCTGCGGATGGTCATCTCGCAGCCGCTCCAGCTCACCAACACCCTCGGTCAGTTCGACGCCATCGTGAACGTGGGCGGCGGCGGCCCGACCGGCCAGGCGGGAGCGGTGCGCCACGGCATCGCGCGGGCCCTGCTGCAGTTCGACGACAAGCTGCGCCAGACGCTCAAGCGGGCCGGTCTCCTCACCCGCGATCCACGGATGAAGGAGCGCAAGAAGTACGGTCAGCCCGGCGCGCGGTCGAAGTTCCAGTACTCGAAGCGGTAGCCCGCCCCGAGGTCGTCATGCTGCGAGTCGCGGTCACCGGGGCCAGTGGGTACATGGGCGCGGAGCTGCTGCGCCTGCTCTCCGTGCACCCCAAGGTGCGCATCGTCGCGGTGACCTCGGAGCGCCTGGCGGGGGAGCGGCTCGACAAGAGCTACCCGCACCTGCGCGGGCTGAGCGACCTCGTCTTCCAGGACATCCAGCCGGAGCGGCTCACCGCCGAGGCGGACCTGGTCTTCCTCGCCCTTCCGCACATGGAGTCGCAGCGGCTGGTCCCGGTGCTGCGCCGCCACGGCCGGAAGGCCATCGACCTCTCCGCCGACTACCGCTTGAAGGATGCCGCGCTGTACACCACGTGGTACAAGGCACCCCACGAGGACGCGGCGGGCCTCGCGGAGGCGGTGTACGGCCTACCCGAGCTGCACCGCAAGCAGATCGCGGGTGCCTCGCTGGTCGCCTCGCCGGGCTGCTACCCGATGGGGGCGGTGCTCGCCACCGCGCCGCTGCTGAAGAGCGGACGGGGCGCGGTCGACGGCATCGTGATCGACGGCAAGTCCGGGGTCACCGGCGCGGGCGCGCAGGGGCGCAAGGCCGAGCCGATGTACCTCTTCACCGAGGCCAACGAGAACGTGCAGGCCTACGGCATGGCCACCCATCGCCACACTCCCGAGATCGAGCAGGAGCTGTCCGCGCTCGCCGGGCGGCCGGTGGTGGTGAGCTTCACCCCTCACCTCGTACCGCTCAACCGGGGCCTGTTCACCACCGCGTCGGTCCCGCTCACCCGGCCGGCCACCACCGCGGAGCTGGTCGCGCTCTACCGCGAGTTCTACGCGGGCGAGCCGTTCGTGCGGGTGCTCGACGAGGGCCAGCGGCCCACGACGCGCTCGGTGGTGGGCTCGAACTTCTGCGACGTGACGGTGGTGGCCGACCCCCGCACGCAGCGCGCGGTCTGCGTGTCCGCGCTCGACAACCTGGGCAAGGGCGGCTCCGCCAACGGCATCCAGAGCCTCAACATCATGATGGGGTGGGACGAGCGGACCGGTCTCGAAGCGCCGCCGGTGTATCCGTAGCCCGCATGCCCGACTTCCAGTGGCTGGAGGGGGGCATCACCGCCGTGCCCGGCATCCTCGCCTCCGGCATCGCGGCCGGCATCAAGCCCAGCGGCAAGAAGGACCTCGCCCTCGTCTACTCCTCGTCGCCCGCGCGCGCGGCCGCGGTCTTCACCACCAACCAGATCAAGGGCGCGCCGGTCCTGGTCTCGCAGGAGCACGTGCGGGACGGCCGGGCCCAGGCCATCCTCGCCTCCGCGGGCTGCTCCAACGTCTGCACCGGTGAGCAGGGGGTGAAGGACGCGCGCGAGATGACCCGGATCACCGGGGAGCTGCTCCGCATCCCGCCGCGCCAGGTCCTGATCGCCTCCACCGGGGTGATCGGCCAGCCCCTGCCCATGGACAAGATCCGGGCCGGGCTGCCCAAGCTGGTGAAGGGGTTGTCACCGCAGGGCGGCCGGCTCGCCGCCGAGGCGATCATGACCACCGACACGCGGCCGAAGGAAGCGGCCCTGCGGGTCGACGTGGCCGGGCGGCCGGTGACCATCGGCGGCATCGCCAAGGGCGTCGGCATGATCGAGCCGCACATGGCGACCATGTTCTGCTTCCTCGCCACCGACGCGATGGTGGCGCGCGACTCGCTGCCGCGCGTGCTCCGGCGCGCGGTGGACGGCTCGTTCAACCGGATCACGGTGGACGGCGATCAGTCCACGAGCGACACGGTGGCGCTGCTCGCCAACGGGCTCGCCGAGAACGCGCCGCTCGAGCGGGGCGGCAAGGGCCTGCGCCAGTTCGCGCGCGCCCTCGAGGCCGTCGCCGAGCGGCTCGCCCGCATGCTCGTGGAGGACGGAGAAGGCGCGACCAAGCTCGTGGAGATCGCGGTGCGCGGCGCGCGCACCCGGCGCGAGGCGGTGCTGGCCGCCCGCTCGGTGGCCAACTCGCCGCTCGTGAAGACCGCGATCAACGGCGCCGACCCCAACTGGGGCCGCATCATGATGGCGCTGGGCAAGGGACCGGCCCGGGTGGCGGCCGACCGGGTGGCCATCGCGATCGGCGGCGAGTCGCTCGTGGAGAAGGGGATGCTGCGGGCGGGAGCCCGGATCGACCGGATCCACGAGGTGATGGGCGGGCCGAGCTACACCATCGCGATCGACCTGGGTCTGGGCCGGGGCGAGGACTCGGTGTGGACATCGGACCTCAGTGAGGAGTACGTTCGAATCAACGCGAAGTACACGACCTAACACGCACGGTTGCGAGCTTCGGTCTCCGCGGGCCGCGTCGGCCCCCGGGGAAGCGTCGCCCCCCTTTCCGGGGGCCGGCCGCTCGCAGCCGGAGGCCAACCGAACGACGACGGAAAGGAACGCCGGACCATGGCAACGCTGACCATGAAGGAGCTGCTGGAGGCCGGGGTGCACTTCGGCCACCAGACCAAGCGCTGGAACCCGAAGATGCAGAAGTACATCTTCGGCGAGCGCAACGGCATCTACATCATCGATCTACAGAAGACCCTCAAGAAGTTCCGCGAGGCCTACGCATTCGTGCGCGACCTCGCGGCCGACGGCGGCACCGTGCTGTTCGTGGGCACCAAGAAGCAGGCCCAGGAGACGGTGCTGGAGGAGACGGCCCGCTGCGGGCAGTTCTACGTCAACCACCGCTGGCTGGGCGGCACCCTCACCAACTTCACCACGATCCGGAAGTCGATCGCGCGGCTCAAGAAGCTCGACGAGATGAGCGAGACCGGCGAGTACGAGCGGCTGCCCAAGAAGGAAGTGATCGGCCTCGAGCGCGAGCGGGCCAAGCTCCAGAGCGCGCTGGTCGGCATCAAGACCATGGACCGGCTGCCGTCGGCGATCTTCATCATCGACCCCAAGAAGGAGTCGATCGCGGTGGA
The DNA here is from genome assembly GCA_035254745.1 of Candidatus Methylomirabilota bacterium. GTDB lineage: Bacteria > Methylomirabilota > Methylomirabilia > Rokubacteriales > CSP1-6 > CAMLFJ01. Next base: position 11,850 of record DATFAJ010000099.1, read on the forward strand.
GGAAGCCCGCCGGCTCGCGATCCCGATCGTGGCCATCGTGGACACCAACTGCGACCCGTCCGGGATCGACTACCCGGTCCCGGGCAACGACGACGCCATCCGCTCGGTGCGCCTGATCACCTCGCGCATCGCCGACGCGGTGATCGAGGGCAGCGGCAGCCTCGCCAAGCAGGAAGCGGAGGAGGTCCCGGCCTCTCCCGACATGCCGGTCGTGACCGAGGCCGAGATGTCGGCGTCGGCGGAACCCGGCGCGTGACGCCCTGACGCGAGGACATCCCATGGCACCGTCGGCGGAACAGGTGAAGGAGCTCCGGGAGCGCACCGGAGCCGGGGTGATGGACTGCAAGGCGGCGCTGGAGGCCGCCAAGGGTGACATGCAGGGGGCGATCGAGCACCTGCGCAAGAAGGGCCTGGCCGACGCGGCCAAGAAGGCGCACCGCGAGGCCAAGGACGGGGTGGTGGCGTCGTACATCCATCCCGGCAGCAAGATCGGGGTGCTGGTGGAGGTCAACTGCGAGACCGACTTCGTGGCTCGCACCGACGACTTCCAGCAGCTCGTGAAAGACCTCGCCATGCAGGTGGCCGCGGCCAACCCCTCGTACGTGTCGCGCGAGGACGTGCCGGGAGCGGTGGTGGAGAAGGAGCGGGAGATCTATCGCCAGCAGATGGCCGACCAGAAGAAGCCGGCCCCGGTGCTCGACAAGATCGTCGAGGGCAAGCTCGAGAAGTTCTACGCCGAGTCCTGCCTGATGGAGCAGCCCTTCATCCGCGACGCCTCGGGCAAGACCCGGCTCAAGGACATGGTCGACCAGGCGACGGCCAAGATGGGCGAGCGCATCGTGGTCAAGCGCTTCGCGCGTTTCCAGGTGGGCGAGAGCTAGGCCGTCCATGGCCGCCCCCGGCGCGGCTCCCGCGTACCGGCGCGTCCTGCTCAAGATCTCGGGCGAGGCGCTCGCGGGTGGCCAGGGCTACGGCATGGACCCCGACGTCATCGCTCGCATCGCCGAGGAGGTGGCCGAGGTGGTTCGCCTCGGCGTCGAGCTGGCGGTGGTCATCGGGGGCGGCAACATCTTCCGCGGTATCGCGGCCAGCGCGGGCGGCATGGACCGCGCCACCGGCGACTACATGGGGATGCTCGCCACCGTGATCAACGCGCTGGCCCTTCAGGATTCCATCGAGAAGGCGGGCGTGCCCACCCGCGTGCTCTCCGCCATCGAGATGCGCGCGGTGGCCGAGCCCTACATCCGGCGCCGGGCCATCCGCCACCTCGAGAAGGGCCGGGTGGTGGTGTTCGCAGCCGGCACGGGTAATCCATTCTTCACCACCGACACTGCGGGGGCCCTGCGCGCGGTGGAGATCGGCGCCGAGGCGATCCTGAAGGCGACCAAGGTGGACGGGATCTACACCGCCGATCCGGCCAAGGACAAGACCGCGGTGCGCCTGCCGCGGGTCGGCTACATCGAGGTGCTCAACCGCGGGCTGCAGGTGATGGACACTACGGCCATCTCCCTCTGCATGGACAACAAGCTGCCGATCGTGGTCTTCGACCTCACCCGAAGGGGCAACATCAGACGGATAGTCACGGGCGAGCCGGTCGGATCCGTGGTCTCCGCCGACGCGGCGGCGCCGAAGGGGTGA
>DATFAJ010000100.1:0-3842 GCA_035254745.1 Candidatus Methylomirabilota bacterium
CGAGACGCGGATGCGCCCCTCGCCGCCCCACACCAGCACGCGCAGGGCAGCGAGCCGCCGGGCGAGCCCGACCGCGTCGTCGGCCAGGAAGCACACGTTGCCCGCGCGCTCCGCGGGCACCTCCGGGGTGAGGACCGTGAAGCCGCGCGCGCGGAGCCCGTCGATCAGCCGGCCGCCCAGGCCGACCGCGTGCCGCTCCACCGCCTCGGCCGCGAGGCCCTCGAGACGCGCGAGCGCGTTGTCCAGCACCGCCAGGCCGAGCAGGCTCGGGTTGCCCGCCTCGAGCCGCGAGGCGTCGGCGCGCCAGGGCATCGCGAGCGGATCGTCGGGGCCGCCGCGATGGCCGACGCTGTGCCAGCCCACGGTGGCGGGCACCAGCGGCCCGACGCGGCGGGCGCTGTAGCCGAAGAGGCCGACGCCGTGGGTGGCGAGCAGCCACTTGTAGCAGCTCGACACCACGAAGTCGCAGACGCCGCCCGGCACCGGCACCACCCCGGCCGCGTGCGTGGCGTCGACGGCCAGGCGGGCGCCGGCCGCGTGGGCGATGTCGGCGCAGCGGGCCAGGTCGAGCCGCTGCCCGGTGAGATAGCTCACCTGGCTCACCAGCACCAGGCGCGTCCGCCGGTCGACCCGGGCCGCGAGGTCGTCGAGCGAGAGGTAGTGATCGCGCGTGCGGACCACGCGCGGCTCGACCCCGCGCTCCCGCAGCACCGCGGCCGGGTAGACCAGCGACGGGTACTCGAGGTCGGCGAAGACCACGTTGTCGCCGGCGCGCCACTCCACCGAGCGCACCGCCTGGTTCAGGCCTTCCGAGGCGTGGGCGAGGAAGGCCACCTCGGCGGTCTCCACCCCCAGGATCCGGGCCGCGCGGGCCCGGGCCCGCTCCCCGGTGACGAACATCTCCTCGCGGCCCGCCATGCCCCCGCTCTTGAGCGCGCCGAAGCGCGCGCAGGCCTCGGTGTGCGAGGCGAGCCACGGCGCCTCGCCTCCGGTGCAGAGATGCGCCACCCCATCCAGCCCGACGAACTCCCGCTTGTCGATGAGCGCCACGGTGATCCTCCTCGAGCGACCCGGGTAGCCTAGCATCCGGCGCGGCGCCGAACTACCCGGTAAGCCTTACCCCCGCCCGGGCGGGGCGGACGGCGGAAAGCTCACGCGCCCGCCGAACCCGGCGGATTCCCGCGCCTCGCGGCGACCCGGGCGGTGGCATCCGGCTTGCGTGACAGGAGGGCGATGCCGAGCGCATCGGAACGGTCGAAGACGACCTGGAGTCCCTGGGCGCGAGAGTACGCGCGCACTCCCGAGCGCTACGTGTTCGGCACCGCTCCATCGGACTTCGCGCTCGAGGTCGCCCGGCTCGTACGGCCGGGCGACTACGTGCTCGACCTGGGCTGCGGCGAGGGTCGTGACAGCGTCTTCTTCGCCGGGCGCGGGGCGGTGGTGTTCGGGGTGGATCTCTCGGACGCCGGTCTCGACAAGGCCCGGCGCCTGGCCCGGCGCCGCGGCGTCCGGGTCCGCTGGGTGCACGGCCCGGTGACGGGTCTGCTGCCGACCGGGCCCTTCGACCTCGTGTTCTCCTGCGGCAGCCTGCACTACGTCCCGCGGGCGCAGCGCGCCGCGCTCTTCGCGCGGCTGCGCGCGATGACCCGACCGGGCGGCCACCACGCCCACCTGGTGTTCACCGACCGGCTGGTGCACGAGGAGAAGGGAGAGATCGTGGAGTACTACAACGCGGGCGAGCTACGCGAGGCGTTCGTGGACTGGCAGGTCCTGAAGCGCGCCGACCACGTGATCAGCTGCGCGCAGGACGGGAGCGTGCACGGCCACGCGGTGGAGGAGATCGTCGCGGCGCGGCCGGTGGGGCCAGCGCCCTGGCCGTCCGAGACGTGATCGCCTGATCCACCGAGAAGAAGTCGGCCCACGGGTCCTTGCGGCCCGAGGTCAGCCGGCCCGGCACGGTCTGCACCGTGAAGTCCGCGGGGCGCGCGGGGCCTTCGAGCTCGCTCCAGCCCAGCGGGGTCGAGACCGGGGCGCCGGAGCGCGCGCGGGGGGAGTAGGCCGCCACCGCGGTCGCGCCGCGGGCGTTCCGGAGGTAGTCGATGAAGACGCGCCCGCGTCGCGCCGCCTTCAGCGGATTGATCGTGTAGCGATCGGGAGCGCGCCGCGCCAGCTCGGCCCCGATGCCCTCCCCGAGCGCGTGGAGCGCGTCCCAGCCCGCCGCCGGCCGGATCGGCACCACCACGTGCAGGCCCTTGCCGCCGGTGGTCTTGACGAAGCCCACCAGGTCGAGGGCGCCGAGCACCTCGCGGATGGCCAGCGCGCCCTCCACCACCCGAGTCCACGGCACGCCCGGCGCCGGATCGAGATCGAGCACGAGCCGATCGGGCCGCTCGATCCGGCCCACCCGCGCGCCCCACGGGTGGATCTCGAGCACGCCGATCTGGGCGAGCGCAATCAGGCCCGGCAGGTCGTCCACGTAGGGATACGCCGCGGTGGCGCCGCCCCGCTCGCGGATCCGCACGCGCTTGACCTCCGCGGGGACGCCCGGGCCCGCGTGCTTCTGGTAGAAGCACTGCCCGCCCGCGCCTTCCGGGCAGCGCACCAGGCTGAGCGGCCGGTCGGCCACGTGGGGCACGATGAAGTCGGCGACCGCCTCGTAGTAGCGCGCGAGCCCGAGCTTGGTGATGGCCTGCTCCCGGTAGAGCACGCGATCGGGATGGGTCAGGCGAACCCCGGCCACCGCCACGTCCGCGCCGCTGCCGCCCGCGATGCGCCGGGCCGGCGCCGCGCGGGGCGCCTCGCGCACGATCTGGGCCGCGGGCTTGTCCTCGCGCAGGCCCACGAACGCCGGATGCCGCAGCAGCCCGTCGCGCGTCCACTCGGTGAACGCCACCTCGCCCACCAGCACCGGCTTGACCCAGTGGGCACCGCGCGCGGGCGGCCGCGGACCCTCGGCCGAGAAGGGCGAGGCGCGCTGCTCGAGCCGGCGCAGCCGTCGGCCGAGTGCCTCGAGGGTGGCCTGGGTGAAGCCGGTGCCGACGCGGCCCGCGTAGACGAGGCGGCCGTCGCGATCGTGCACGCCCAGGAGCAGCGAGCCGAGCTCGGCGCGGGCGCCCTCCGGATCGGTGTACCCGCCGATCACGAACTCCTGCCGCGCGACGCACTTGGTCTTCAGCCACGCCTGCCCGCGCCCCGAGGTGTAGGGCGCGTCCTTGCGCTTGGAGACGATGCCCTCGAGGCCCATGCCACAGGCCCGCTCGTAGACCTCCGGGCCGGGCGCGTCGAAGTGCTCGGAGTAGCGGATGCGGCCGCGCCGGCCGCGGAGCAGCTGCGCGAGCGCCTTCTTGCGCTCGATCAGCGGCCGGCTCCGGAGGTCCCGGCCGTCGAGGAACAGCAGGTCGAAGGCCACGTAGGCCAGGCTCCGCCCCTTCTCGCCCGTCGCGCCCTGCTGGAGCGCCTGGAAGGAAGAGACGCCGGCCCGGTCCAGGGCCACGATCTCTCCGTCGAGGATCGCCTCCTTGGCCGAGAGCGCGGCGGCCGCCTCGGCCACCGCCGGGAAGCGCTCGGTCCAGTCCTGGCGGTTGCGCGTGAGGAGGCGGGCGCGGCCCCGCTCGATCCGCGCCAGGATCCGGTAGCCGTCGAGCTTGATCTCGTGGACCCACTCGCCGCCGGCGGGCGCGGCCGCCACCAGCGTGGCGAGCTGGGGGGCGACCCAGGCCGGCAGCATCATCGCGCGCGCTGGCGGGGCCGGGCCGGCGCGGCGCGCTCGCCCGCGTCGCGATCCTTGTCACGCTCCTTGATGAGCAGCCAACTCTCCTTGCCGCGCGGCTCCGCCTCGCGCG
>DATFAJ010000101.1:0-11411 GCA_035254745.1 Candidatus Methylomirabilota bacterium
TTGGCCAGGTAGGCGTTCTGCTCCACGCAGACGAGCCGCCCGCCGCGCGGCATGTGGCCCGCCACCAGGATCGCGGAGTAGCCGAAGAGCGAGCCCACCTCGATGCCGCGCCGGGGCCGGTGGCGGAGCAGCAGCCGCCGCAGCACGCGGCTCTTCGCCTTGCCGATGACCGGGATGCGCCAGAGGGTGACGGCACGGTCCATCAATCGGAGCATTCGGGTGGCGGTCTTGGTCATGGGCGGCTGGGGATCCGCTCGTGGACGCCGTCCGGCAGCGGATAGCGCCGGTCCCACTTGCCGGCCTTGACGATCTGGCCCGGCAGGGGACGGCCCACGATCTCCTGCACCCGCCGGGACACCGCGATCAGCGCGTCGAGGTCCACCCCGGTCTCCACCCCCATCGCGTGCAGGCAGTGGATCAGATCCTCGGTGCACACGTTGCCGGAGGCCCCCGGGGCAAACGGGCAGCCACCGAGCCCGCCGATGGAGGCGTCGAAGTGGGTCACGTCGTGCTCCATGGCGGCCAGGATGTTGGGGATGGCCATCGCCCGGGTGTCGTGGGTGTGGAGCGTCCACTCGACGCCCGGGAAGCGCGGCACCAGCCGCTCGAGCACCCGCGCGACCTGGGCGGGGTTGGCCATGCCGGTGGTGTCGGCGAGGCCGATGCCGCGCGCGCCCATGTCCACCAGGCGCGCCACCACCGATTCCAGGTGCGCGACCGGCACGTCGCCCTCGAAGGGGCAGCCGAACGAGCAGGAGATGCCGGAGACCACCGGCACCGCGGCGCGGCGCGCGACCTCGGACACCGCGGCGAGCTTGGCGAGCGACTCCGCGATGGTCATGTTCACGTTGGCGAGGTTGTGGCTCTCGCTCGCCGAGACCACGGTGTGGATCTCGTCCACCCGCGCGTCGACCGCGCGCACCGCCCCCTTGTCGTTCGGGACCAGCGCGGAGTAGACGGTGCCCGGACGCCGGACGATGGCGGCCATCACCTCGGCCGCGTCGCGGAGCTGCGGGATCGCCTTGGGGGACACGAACGAGGTGACCTCGATCCGCGGCATCCCGGCCGCGGCCAGCCGGTTCACCACGTCGATCTTCCGGTCGGTCGGGATGAAGTCGGGCTCGATCTGGAACCCGTCCCGCGTTCCCACCTCGCAGATCGTCACGCGCCGGGGCAGCTTCATGGTGTCTTCTCCTGGGTCGCTTCCCACTCGTCCCGCAAGACCTCACCGAGCCACACGTCGTGCCAGCGGCCGTCGATGAAGTAGTGGTGTCGCCGCACTCCGCACTGGCGGTAGCCGGCCCGCTCGAGTCCGCGTCGGCTACCCTCGTTCGCGATGACCACGCTGGTGGTCAGGCTCTCGAGCCCGAGCTCCCGAAAGCCGTAGCGCGTTCGCAGCCGCATCGCCTCGCCCGCGTAGCCCTTGCCCCACTCGTCCTTCTCGCCGATCACGGTGCCGGTCTCTCCGCGGCGGTTGCGCCAGTCGATCTTCTCGATCGCGGTGTTGCCGATCAGCTTGCCGTCGTGCCGCAGCACGATCGCCCACAGCACCTGGTTCGGGTCCTTGCCCACCGCCTCGAGCCATTCCTCCTCGGCCTTGGTGGTGAACGGGAAGCGGTAGAGCAGGTAGCGCGTGACCTTCATGTCCGCGAACCACCGCTGATAGGCGGGGAAGTGCTCCGGCCGCGGCGGCTCGAGCCGGACGCGCTCGCCCTCGAGGATCGGCCCCAGCATCCCCTAGCCGGTCCGGTTCAATAGGAGCGGGGCATGCCGAGGACGTGCTCACCGACGAAGGCCAGGACCAGGTTGTTGTTGATCGGGGCGGCGCGGTAGAGCCGCGACTCGCGGAACTTGCGCTCGATGTCGTACTCCTCCGCGAAGCCGTAGCCGCCGTGGGCGTCCATGCACGCGTTGCCCGCCTCGATGGCCGCCTCGGAGGCGAGGTACTTGGCCATGTTGGCCTCGCCGCCGCAGGGGATGCCCGCGTCGAACATGCGCGCCGCCTTGGTGCGCATGAGGTCGGCGGCCTCGATGTTGACGTGCGCCTTGGCGATCGGGAACTGCACCCCCTGGTTGGAGCCGATCGGCTTGCCGAAGATCACCCGCTGGCCCGCGTAGGCGACCGCCCGCTCGATGAACCAGCGCGCGTCGCCGAGGGAGTCGGAGGCAACCAGGATGCGCTCCGCGTTCATGCCGTCGAGGATGTAGGAGAAGCCCCGGCCCTCCTGGCCGATCAGGCTCGAGGCGGGGATCTCCATGTTGTCGAAGAAGAGGGCGTTGGTCGAGTGGTTCATCATCATCCGGAGCGGGCGCACGTCGAGGCCCTTGCCCTTGAGCTCGCGGATGTCGATGAGGAACACGCTGAGCCCGTCGGTCTTCTTCTTCACCTGATCCACGGGAGTGGTGCGCGCCAGCAGCAGCATGAGGTCCGACTGCAGCACCCGCGAGATGAACATCTTCTGACCGTTCACCACGTAGCGGTCGCCCTTGCGAACCGCGGTGGTCTGCAGCTTGGTGGTGTCCGAGCCCGCGTTGGGCTCGGTGACCCCGAAGGCCTGCAGACGCAGCTCGCCGGTGGCGAGCTTGGGCAGGTACTGCTTCTTCTGCTCCGCGGAGCCGTGCCGGAGCACGGTGCCCATGATGTACATCTGGGCGTGGCAGGCCCCCGCGTTGCCGCCCGAGCGGTTGATCTCCTCGAGGATCAGCGCGGCCTCCATGATGCCGAGACCGCCGCCGCCGTACTCCTCGGGGATGAGCACCGCGAGGTAGCCCGCCTTGGTCAGCTCGTTGATGAAGGCCTCGGGATACTCGCGCCGGGAGTCGAGGTCGCGCCAGTACTCGCCGGGGTACTGCTTGCAGAGGTCGTAGACCGCGGCCTTGAGCGCTTTCTGCTCGGCGGTGAGTACGAAGGTCATGTCGGCAGTCATGCGTGGCCCCTCTTCATTTACTTGCCCTGGAATCTGGGTTTGCGCTTCTCGTTGAAGGCGCGGACGCCTTCGAGCCGATCCTCGGTGGTCACGGTGTTGTTGTAGGCCTCGATGGCCAGCGCCATGCCGGTCTCGAGATCGGTCTCGCTGCCCCAGTTCACCGCCTTCTTGGCCTGGCGCACCGCGATGGGGCCATTGTCCGCGATGGTGGCCGCGATCTCCAGCGCCTTCGCCCGCGCCTGGCCGGCCGGCACCACGTGATTGACGAGCCCGACGGTCTTGGCCTCGCGGGCGTCCACGCGCCGGCCGGTGAAGATCAGCTCCTTGGCCATCGGCGCGCCCAGGATGCGGGGCAGGAGCTGGGTGCCGCCGACCCCCGGGAAGATGCCGCGGGTGACCTCGGGGACCGCGAAGACCGCGGTCTCCCCGCACACCACGAAATCGGAGAGCACGGCCAGCTCGCAGCCGCCGCCCATCGCGAAGCCCTCCACCGCCGCGATCACCGGCACCGGGCAGTGGAGCACGCCCGCGGCGGCGGCCTCGAAGATGACGTGCTGGGCGCGCCACGCCTCGTCGGTCATGCCCTCACGCTCCTTGAGGTCGCCGCCCACGCAGAAGGCCTTCGTCCCCGCGCCGGTGAAGACCACCGCGCGCACCGCCTTGTCCCCGCGCAGGCCCTCGAAGCAGCGCAGCAGGTCCTCGCCCATCGCGGTGTTCATGGCGTTGAGCGCCTCGGGGCGGTTGAGCTCCACCGTGACCACGTGGCCCTTGGCCGACACGGTGACGTTCAGCGTCCTATAGCTGGATGACATGGCGCTCCGCCAGATCCCGGATGGTGGCCGCGTCGTAGCCGAGCTCGGCGAGCACCTCCGTGGAGTGCTCTCCGAGCAGCGGCGGCACCCGGGTCGGCGCGGGCCGCTCGCCGTCCCACCTGATCGGCAGCGCCACCGCGCGATAGTCGGGGACCCGCGGGTGCTTCACCGCGGGTAGCATGCCGCTCGCCTCGGTCTGCGGCTCGGTGGCGACCTGGTCCATGGTCGACACGCGCGCCGACGGCACGCCCGCCCGCTGGAGCCGGTCCAGGACGTGGGCCGCGGTGAGCCCGCGCGTCACCCGCGCGAGCGCCTCCTGCAGGGCCGCGCGGTGCTCGACGCGGTGGGGGTTGTCCACGAAGCGCGGGTCGCGGGCCAGATCCGGCACGTCGAGCGCGGCGGTGGCCTTGACGAAGAGCGCGTCGGAGGCGGCCGCGATCATCACCCACCCGTCCGAGACCGGGAAGGCCTCGTAGGGCACGATCATCGCGGTGCCTGAGCCCTGCGGCCGCGGGACCTCGCCGGTCGCGAAGTAGTGGCTCATCTGGAAGACTGACCACGCGAGCGCGGTGTCGAAGAGCGCGGTGGTCACGAGTGCGCCCTTGCCGGTGCGATCGCGCTCGCGCAGCGCGGCCAGGATCCCCATGACCGCCCACATGCCGGTACCCATGTCCACCACCGAGATCGGCACGCGCGCGGGCGGCTGACCGGGATGGCCGTTGATCGACATGATCCCGCCGTAGGCCTGCATCAGCGGGTCGTAGCCGGGCCGGTCCTTGAGCGGGCCCTCGGTGCCGTACGCGGTGACCGAGCAGTACACCAGGCGCGGGTTCAGCGTGGCGAGGCGCGGCCAGGCGAGATCGAGCTCGTCGGCCGCGCCGGCCCGCAGCGACTGCACGAACACGTCCGCGCGCGCGAGCAGCCGCTCCAGGACCGCGCGCCCGTCGACGGTCTTGAGATCGACCGCGAGGCTCCGCTTGTTGCGGTTCACGCCCATGAAGGTGGCGCTCTCCCGGCCCCAGAAGGGCGGCGCCCACGCGCGCGCGTCGTCGCCGCGCCCGAGCCGCTCCACCTTGACGACCTCGGCCCCCATGTCTCCCAGGATCTGGGTGCAGTAGGGGCCGGCCACGTTCTGGGTCAGGTCGGCGACGAGAAGCCCGGCGAGCGGAGCGTTCATGGGGGATCGATTATAGCCCGATCCCCTGCGGCCCCGACCGGGAGCCTAGAGGCTGATCCGGCGCGCCTCGTGGTACTTCTCGAGCTCGCGGTTGGCGTGCAGCACGGCCTCGAGGCGCTCGACGACCAGCCCGACCTTGCCGCCCGGGATCGTGAAGTAGAGCTCGTCGTCACCCATCCCGGTGTACACCCGGTTGCCGATGCAGCCGAGGCTGGTCAGCCCCCCGGGCCCGTCGAGGACGGCGGGGATCATCGCGCAGGCGGGACGTCCCATCGCCGCGCGGTCGCCCTCGAGGCCGGCCGCCCGCGCGGCCTCGGCCACCAGCATGATCTGGCGCGCGCGCCCGCGCACCAGCACCACGTCGGGCGGCGCGGGCGCCTCGGCCAGCGGAGCGTAGATCGCGACCCGGAACGGCTCCTTCCGCCGCGGCAGCGCCCCGACCTCTTCCATGCGGATGTACTGCAGCCCCACCATGGTGCCGACCACCCCGTCCAGCTCCTTGGCACGCTCGGGCGGGAGCTCCACCCCGTGGGTGTAGGCGCCGACCGGACAGTTGAAGTGGTCGGCCGCCTCGGTGTAGAAGACCGCGCCCTCGGCCGCCTGCTTCCAGTAGGCACAGCCGGCGGGACCCGGCCGGGACACCCGCGCGATCCCGGCGGGCGCCGCGGCGGCGAAGGTCACCGCCACCGGCGGTGTGTGCAGCCCCAGCAGCTCGGTCAGGCGTCGTCCCGCGGTGCGTGCGTCCAAGGCCTGGCTCCTCAGGGGACCCGGGCGCGGAAAGTGAACGCCACGCGCACCTCGTTGCCGATCGGGTTCAGGAATGAGTTGTAGTTCATCGCGTACTCGCCCCGGTTGACGATGAACTCGCCCGAGGCGACCAGCGCGGTCTCGGTGATCTGCACGTCCACCGGCACCGCGATCTCGCGGGTCACCCCGTGCAGGGTGAGGCGCCCCATCACGGTGGCCCGGCGGCCCGCCGCCTCCACCCGCACGCTCTGGAACGCGATGGTCGGGAACCGCTCGATGTCGAAGAAGTCGGCGCTGCGCAGGTGCTTGTCGCGCATCTCGATGCCGGTCTCGAGCGAGGCCGCGTCGATGGTGAGGTTGATCCGCGCGCCGGTGGGGCCGGCCGGGTCCGCCACCACGTCGCCGCTGAAGCGGCCGAAGTGACCCTCCGCGTTCATCAGTCGCGACGTCGCCCGGAACGTGATCTCGCTGGCCTCGGGCTGGATGCGGAAGCGAAGCGATTCGGCCCTCGCGGGAGCGCTCCCCGCGAGCATCACGAGCGCGAGGGCGGTCAGCGTGAGCCGGCCGGCGAGGGAAGGTCGCGACACGGCCCCTAGTATCGCTCAACCATCGAGACGCGGGGCACGTTTCCGCGGCGTCGTCACAAATCAGGACGGGCGCGACGCGCGGCGGGTGTAGGCTCGCGCCGTGCCCGCGATGTCCCTCGCGCTCGGCCTGTTCCTGTCCATGGTCGCGCTCGTCGTCTCCATCATCGCGTTGCTCGCGGCGCGCGCGCGGACGACGCCCGAGCGGCCGGACGGGCGTGTGGCCACGCTCGAGGGAGAGCTGCGCGTGCTGCTCGACCGGGTGCGGGCGCTCGAGGGCACCGCCGCCGGCGACCGGCCCACCGCCCGAATCGACGCGAGCCCTCCGCCGGCGCGGGTCGCCGAGCCGGCGACGGTGTCCGCGCCCCTCGCCGAGCCCGCTCCGCCCCTCGTGCCCTTCGCGTCGCCGCCCGCGGCTGCGCCCTCGACGGCTCCGCCGGCCCGGCCTCCGCTCGACCTCGAGCAGCGGATCGGCGCCCGCTGGGCGACGTGGGTCGGCATCGTCGTGATCCTGGTCGCGGCCGCCCTCTTCCTCAAGTGGGCCTTCGACAACGAGTACCTGGGGCCGGCCGCCCGGGTGGGCGTGGGCGTCGTGGGCGGCCTCGCCATGCTGTCGGGCGGCCTCGCGCTTCACCGCCGGCGCGACGTCCCGTACCTGAGTGAAGGGCTGTCCGGGGGCGGCCTGGGCTGCCTCTACCTCTCGCTCTTCGCCGCGTACTCGCTCTACGACCTGATCGGCGCGTCCGCCGCATTCGGCTCGATGTTCGTGGTCACCCTGCTGGGAGCCCTCGTGGCCGTGCTGACGAGCCGGCTCAGCACGGCGGTGCTCGCGGTGCTCGGCGGGCTGCTCACTCCGGTGCTCCTGCAGGTGGAGCGACCCGACGAGCGCAACCTGCTCGCCTATCTACTGGTGCTGGACGTGCTCGCGCTCCTGGTGGCGCGCTTCCGGACCTGGTCCGCCCTCACCCAGCTCGCGTGGATCGGCAGCGCGCTGCTGCTGCTGCAGGCCCTGTCGCGCACACCGGAGGCGCCCCACCCCCTGGCCCGGCTGCTGCTGCTCTCCGCGCTCTTCCTCGTGTTCCTGGCCGCTCCCGTGTTCCGGGAGCGGGCGATCGGGCGCCGCACCCAGCCGATCGACCTGGCCCTGGTGGTCGCCAATGCGGCCGGGTACTTCTGGGCGGTCTACGTGACCCTGGAGGCCACGCGCCCGGGGCTCGAGGGACCGTGGGCGGTCGGTCTGGCCGTGCTCTACCGGCTCGTGGCCTCGGACTACGGCTCCCGGGTGGCCGACGATCCCGCGCCGGTCCTGGTCCACGAGGGTATCGGGTGGACCTTCCTCACCCTGGCCATCCCGCTCTTCCTGGACGTCCAGTGGGTCACCCTCGCTTGGGCGGTCCAGGGGGTCATGCTGCTCTGGCTCGCCTGGCGGGTTCCGGCTCCGGTGGCGGCCTGGGGCGGGCTCGCGGCGCTGCTGCTGGCCGGCTCGCGGGCGGTGGCCTTCGACCGCTTCTGGTCGACGGACCTCGTGCCGGTGTGGAACCTGACCTTCCTGATCCATCTCCTGGTCGGCGTCGCGCTGGTGGCCGGCGGCTGGCTCGGTGGCCGGGCGCGGTCGGAGGGGGACTGGCAGCCGAGCCCCCGGATGCTCCGGGCGGTGCTCTGGGTCGCCGCGGTGGTGACCCTCGCGGTCCTCTTCTGGCGCGAGCCGACCGGTCTCTGGCCCGCGACGCTGCTCACGCTCGAGCTGATTGCCGTCGGGTGGCTCGCGCGGGGCTCCACCTCTCCGGCGTTTCCGGTCGCGATCTCCTTCCTGTCCCTGGCGCTCACCCTGCGGGCCCTCGTCGCCGACGATGCCCTGGCGCGGGCCGCGGCCGGGTCACTCGTGAGCCTGCCGCTCCTATCCCGCGCGGGGGCATGCCTGGCGATCGCCCTCGCGGCAGGAGCCCTCGTCCGGGCGCCGGTCGAGGGTGTCCGGCAGGTCGGCCGGGCCCTGTCGGGGGCCGCGGGGCTGATCTTCCTCTTCGTGCTGAGCCTCGGGTGGATCCGGTACCAGGAGGCGAGTGAGATCGCCGCGCGCGCCTCGGGCCGCGTGCCCGCGGGCGATGTCGGCTGGCGTACGCAGGCCGGGCTGTCCGTCCTGTGGACGGTCTACGCCGCGGTGGCCCTCGCGTGGGGCTTCGCGCGCCGGAATCCCGCTATTCGCTACGCCGCGCTGGCCCTCCTCGGGCTAACCGTCTTGAAGGTGTTCGCCGTGGACTTCGCGGCGGTCAAGACCTCCTATCGGATCCTCTCGTTCCTCGTGCTCGGAATAGTCTTGCTGCTGGTCAGCCTCGTGTATCAGAAGCTGCTCGGCCGAAAAATTTAGGCCTGACAAAGATGAGATAGCCAGTTATAGTCTCGACCTCCATGGTCGAGCCCGGCAACCCGACTCGCGAGCAGTTCACGTTCAACGCGGGATACCTCTGCCTCGACTTCGTCAATACCGTGCGCTTCCGGCCCGTCAGCGAACGGTTCGAGCTGATCAACACATACGACGATCTGCTGGCATGGGCTCGGCACGCGACCATCATCACACCGGGAGAGGCGGCGGCGCTGGCCGAGTCGGCACGTGGGCGGGCTCGCGCGACGGCCGAGGCTCTGTCGCATGCCCGGGGGCTCCGGGAGGCGACCTACTCGATCTTCTCTTCCCGGGCGGCGGGCCTGCCGGCCCGGGAGGCCGATCTTCGAACCCTCAACCGGGCGATCGGCCGGGCGATGGGTCAGGCCGGAGTGGTCCCGACGGGATCCCGCTTCGAGTGGGGGTGGCCAGGCGTGACCATCGATCTGGACCGGGTGACCTGGTGGGTGGCGCGCTCCGCCGCCGAGCTCCTGACGTCCAGAAATATAACCTTCGTTCGTGAGTGTGCCAGTTATGACTGCGGCTGGCTGTTCATGGACACGACGAAGAACCGAAGCCGCCGGTGGTGCGACATGCGCACCTGCGGGAACCGCGCGAAGAGCCGGCGCCACTACGAGCGTCGGCGGGCCGCGGACGGAGCTGGGCGGCCCGCCGACTAGCTACGCGTTGAGGGCTCCGGAGACCTCGTGCAGCAGCTCGATCGACGTGAACGGCTTGGCGACGACGAACTGGACGCCATGCCGCTTGATCTTGCCCGGCTCCAGCCGGTCGCCGAAGCCGGTGATGAGCCCCACCGGGGTGCCGGGGAGGCGCTCGCGGCAGGCGGTGGCCACCTCCCAGCCGGACGCTCCGGGCATCGCCAGGTCGGTCAGCACCAGGTCGACCGACTCCATCTCGAGCCGGGAGATGGCAGTCAGACCGTCGGCCGCCTCGATCACGTGGCAGCCGTTCTCCCTGAGCAGTTCGCCCATCGAGTGGAGGATCTGCACCCGCTTGCCCGCCGGGAGCGCCGCCGCGCCCCCGGCCCGCGCGTCGCTCGGCCGCTCGGCCGGGACCGCCAGGCTCGCCACGAAGGTGTCCCCGTCCGAGCATGACGGTGCCGCGGAGGCCGCCGACCGTCCCGCCGAGGTTGCTGACAGCCCATTGACGGTCCCGCCCACCGTGTTGCCGAGCCCGCTCACGGTATCGCCGAGGCCGTCGAGCCCGAGGCTGTCCATCAGACGCTCGAGCGTCTTCGCGGTGGTGCGGATCCCTTCACGTTCTGCAGCCGAAGCGGTCGGGGTGGGGGCCAGCGGCGACGCGTCGCGGGTGCGCCGCCGTGCCGGGCGGGACCGACTACCGGGAGCCGGTGATCTGCGTGCGGGCGAGGGCCGCCCCGGCCGCGAGGGCGCGCACCTTCTGGTTGCACATGTACCGCGGCGACCACCCGAAGCCGCAGTCCGGGTTGACGTGGAGCTTCTCCGGGCGGCACACCGCGAGCACCCGGCGAATGCGGCCGGCCACCTCCTCCGGGCTCTCCGGGTAGAAGCCCTTGACGTCGACCACACCCGCGCCCAGCTCGCGATCCTGGCCGTACTCCTTCCAGAGATCGAGCTCGGAGAACTCCCGTCCCGCGAACTCGAGCACGAGCTGATCGGCCCGGCACTTGAGGATGCCCGGGAAGTAGGGCCGGTACGAGCGGTCGAAGCGGGAGCGTCCGAAGCGGTTGCCGAAGCAGATATGGAAGGCGAGCTTGGCCTTCACCCCCTCGGTGGCCAGGTTGTAGAGCCGCGCCATCTCCTCGCCGCTCACGTTGCCCCGCGCCGGCTCGTCGAGCTGGATGAAGTCGGCGCCCGCGGCCACGAGCGCGCGCAGCTCCGCGTTGATCACCTCCGCGAAGCGCTCGGCCACGTCGACCACGCCCTTGTACATCTTGCCGGGATGGATGCGCGAGCCGAAGGTGAGCGGACCCGCGCAGGTCGCCTTGGTGGCCCGCCCGGTGTGAGCTTTGAGGTACTCGAACTCCTTCACGATGCCGAGCCCGCCCTCCGGGGTCTCGATGCGCCCGGTGGCCTCGTAGCGCGTCTGCTGGTCGTAGCCCCAGGGCCCGGCCTTGCGCCGCACCGGCAGGGGCTCGATGCCCTTGATGATCGCGTAGTAGGAGTCCACGTAGCCGTCGAGCCGGCGCACCTCGCCGTCGGTGATGATGTCGAGGCCGGCCCGCTCCATGTCGCGGATCGCGGTGTCGGCGGCGTCGTCGAACATCTCCTCGAGGTCGGCTGGTCCCATCGCCCCCGCCTCGTAGGCCTTCACCGCGGTGAACCACCAGCCGGCCTTGCCGTGCGAGCCGACGACGGTGGAGGGGATCAAGGGGAGAGCGGCCATCAGCGTTTCCTCCTGTGCTCGGGGCGACTATAATGGCGGGCCATGAGCGCCGCCTCGCCCCACGCGAGCATCCTATCTCTGCCGGATCTGGTCAATGGCGACGCCGACCTCGTCCGCCGAGGACGATACCTCACCGCGACCTTCCTCGTCGAGGTCGGCGAGCGCGAGTTCCTGGTGCGGGTGGTGGAGGGCCGGGTGGCCGGGGTCGAGGCCGGCCCGTTCCTGATGCGCTCCTGGACCTTCGCGCTGCGCGCCTCCGAGGACGCCTGGCGGCGCTTCTGGGAGCCCACGCCCGCGCCGGGCTACCACGACCTCTTCGCGATGAAGAAGCTCGGGGTGGCCCGCATCGAGGGCGACCTGGTGCCGCTCATGGCCAATCTCCGCTACGTCAAGGACGTCGTC
>DATFAJ010000102.1:0-7882 GCA_035254745.1 Candidatus Methylomirabilota bacterium
CGCCGCGGCATCAACGTGGTCATGAACTACACCGAGGCCTACACGACCTACGGGGTCAAGGTCATCGTGAGCCCCGACGTCCCGAACAACGAGGGCGCGTTCCGGGTGCTGCGCATCACCGCCCCCGAGGGCTCCATCCTCAACGTGCAGCCCCCGGCCCCGGTGGCCGCCCGTCACATCATCGGCCACTTCCTGCCCCACGTGGTCGCGGGCGCGTTGAAGGAGGCGGTGCCGGATCGGGTCATGGCCGAGGGCTCGGCCAACATCTGGGGCATCCAGCTCACCGGCAAGAACCGGGACCGCTCCCCCTGGGTCTATACCTTCTTCAGCTCGGGCGGCACCGGGGCCCGACCGGCGCAGGACGGGCTCTCGGCGACCGCCTTCCCCTCGGGAGTGCTCGGCACGCCGGTGGAGGTGGTCGAGTCCCTGGCTCCGCTGCTGATCGAGCGCAAGGCCCTGCGAGACGGATCCGGTGGAGATGGGCGCTACCGGGGCGGGCTCGGTCAGGTGATCGCCTTCCGGGTGCGCTCCGACGAGCCGGCCACCTGCTCGGTGCTGTGCGACCGCACCCGGATCCCGGCCCAGGGTTTCTTCGGTGGCCTCCCGGGCCTGCCCGGGCAGGTCCTGATCAACGGGCGCGCTCCCGACAACCCGAAGGCCGAGCAGACGCTGCGGCCGGGCGACCTGGTCGAGGTGCTCCTGCCGGGAGGCGGCGGGTACGGCCCGCCTGCAGAGCGCGACCCCGCCCTGCGGGAGCGCGACCGGCAGCAGGGCTACGTCGTCACGGCGAGTCGAGGCGCAACGGGCGGCTGACCGGGGATGATGGCCGGGGCCCGGCGGATCGGCGTCCTGGCCGTCGCGGGCGCCTGGTGGCTCGGCCTCGCCGGGGCCTTCCTGCTGAACCGGGGCGAGGACGTCGGCAGGCTGCCGGCCCTGATCGGGACCGTGCTCTCCCGGCTGGCCCAGGGGCCGGTGTGGGGCCCGACCGGCCTGCTGTCGCTGACGGGCCTGCTGATCGCCGGTCTGATCGGCCTCGCCTGGTACGGGCTCGGCGATGCGATCGTCCGCCGGATCGGCTCGGACGGGAGCGGCGAGCTTACCCTGGAAGTCGCCGAGCGTGGGCTGCTCGGCGCCGGCGCGTGGTCCCTCGTCTGGTTCTTCCTCGGCGTGCTCCCTCTCTATCGTGTCTCGGTGGCGGCGCTGACCCTGCTCGCGGGTCTGGCCCTGGCCGCCTCGGCGCTCGCTCGAGCCCGGCTGCCCGCGGCCGGCGTCGTCCGTGGGCTCGGTGGCGGGGTGCTCGGTCTCATCGTCACCGGACAGGTACTCGCGCTCCTGGCCACCCTCTCGCCGCCGACCGCGAAGGACACCCTCCTCTACCACTTCGCTCTTCCCAAGGCCTGGATCGCGGCCGGGCAGGCCATCGAGGTACCGTACAACATCGCGGGCTACTACCCTCTGGGGGTCGAGATGCACGCGGTGTGGGCCATGCTCCTGGGCTCGCCCCTCGGCGTCCGGGCTGCCGAAGCCGCGGCCGGGGCGACCCTGTTCCTCTTCGGGCCGTTGCTCGTGGTGATGGTGTACGGATGGGCGCGGGAGCGGGGCGCGGATCGCGCGTGGGCCGCCGTCGCCGCGCTCGTGATCGCCTGGATCCCCACCGCTTACGACGTGGCCGCGAGCGCCTACGTGGACCTGGCCCTCGCCGGCTACACCGCCCTGGCGGTGCGCGCATTCGGACGCTGGTGGGCGATCGGGCGAACGCGTCATCTCGTCGGCGTCGCGGCGGGGATCGGCGGCGCCCTTTCGATCAAGCTCAGCGCCGCGTTCCTGCTGCTGCCGCTCGCGCTGCTGGGATTGCTTCACGCCCTCGGCAAGGGCCGAGGAGACCGGGAGGCCACCCGGCCCGGCACCGCCCTCACCGCGGCCGGAGTCCTGGGAGCGCTTGGCGTGGGTGTGACCATCGCCGCACCCTGGTACATCCGGAACTGGATCCGCACCGGCAGCCCGCTGTTCCCGTTCTACCTCGAGATCTGGCCCGCCCAGGCCCCCGGCTGGGACCTCGAGCGCTCACGCCTCTACGGGACGCTGTTCTCGCTCTACGGAGACGTCGGGAGCCCCCTCGACTACCTGTGGTCACCACTGCGGCTCGCGGTGGCCGCCCAGCCGGACCAGCCGGCGTACTACGACGGCGTGCTCGGGATCGTCTTCGTCTTCGCGCTGCCGCTGCTCGGGTGGGCCCTGTGGCGGCGGCGACTCGATGTCGAGCTGCGCTTGGCGCTCGCGATCTCGGCCGGGCTGTTCGTCTTCTGGCTGTTCTCCAGCCAGCAGCTCCGGTACCTCCTGCCCGCGGCGCCCGGCATGGCCGTCGCCATCGCGGTGGCCGGCCAGGGGCTCGACCGGAGCATGGGCCGGGCGCTCCGCGTCCTCGTCCTCGCCGCCGCCGCTCTTGGCCTGCCCGTGGTCGTGGCCTGGTTCCTCACACTCGATCCCACCCGGGTTGTGCTCGGGGGCGAGCCGCGCGAGAGCTTTCTCGCGCGTCGGCTCGACTACTATCCGTACTACCAGGTGGTGAACCGCGACCTCCCGCGGACCGCCAAGGTGTGGCTCATCGACATGCGGCGTGACACCTACCACCTGGACCGGCCGGCGTTCTCCGATTTCATCTTCGAGGACTACACCCTCACCCGGTACGTGCAGGCCGCCGCCAGCGTCGAGGAGATCCGGGCCCGGGTTCGGGCCGACGGCATCACCCACCTGCTGGTGCGGCACGACATCCTGCTCGACTACGAGCGCTCGCCCATCGTGGACGAGCGGCGCCCCCACTCGGAGAACGCGGCGAAGCTCGAGCTGATGGCCGCGTTCTTCACTCAGGGCACGCGCGTCATCAAGGGCGACGAGAAGTTCTGGCTCATCGAGCTGCCCACGGATCGCCCGCGCTGAGCGGGCCCGGGGAGATCGGGCGCGCCCCTCAGCCCCCGGGCCGCGGCCGGTACACCTCGGTCGCCCCCACCCGCTCCGCGAGCACGTAGCGCCGCTCGATCGCCCCCAGCATCTCGTCGGTCCAGCGCTGCCGGTGGAGCGGCACGTCGGGGATCCGGTAGATCAGGATCGCGGCGAAGGCCTGCCGCTCGATGTCGCCGAGGAATCCCCGCTGGTCCCAGCGTCCGGCCCGGGCGAGCTGGGTCATCTCGAACGGCTGGAAGAAGATGGGGCGACCGTCCAGCGGGAGGAGCCCCATGTCCTCGTCGGCCAGCACGATCCCGGGGGTGCGATGGATGACATCGAGCAGATGCCGGGCCTCCTCGGCCTGCTTGAGACGGACGTGGGTCACCGTCCGGTACGGCGACACGAGGACCACCAGGGCCAGATCGAGCGCGAGGAGGAGGGCGAGCGCGGCGTGCACGGCCCGGCGAGGCCGTTGCCATGCGAGGGCCGCCCCGATCGACAGGCTCACGCCCGCCCCGAGCTCGATCAGGTAGTTCACGTTCGAGCCGACCTTGCCGATGGTCAGGCCCGAGACGACCGCGCCCAGGACATAGGGCGCGACCAGCCGCCAGGACGGCACGTGGAACCAGGGGGCGAGGAGCAGGAACGCGGCCACCGCGGCCAGCGCGAGAGGCATGAGCGTCCACACGTCGGTCAGGTACTGCACCAGCGATCCCGCCTGGTAGGCGTTCAGGTTGGCGGAGACGATGTTGAGCGCGAAGCCACCCCCGGTCGCGACCTCGAGACCCACGAAGAGCGCGGCCCCCAGGCCCCCGATGAGCGCGGCCAGCGCGAGCGCCCGACGCCACGAGGTGGCCTGGCCCAGCCACACACAGGCCGCGAGCGGCGCCGCCACCCCGTACGACTGGCGGGTGTAGATCGCGGCCACGAGCAGGAGCGCCGCCGCGGGCACCGTGAGCCGGCCCGCGGGCCAGCGCACCACCAGCCAGAGCCCGCCGAGGCTCAGCGCCAGGGCCAGGGCGTCCACGCGATAGAGCGACGACCAGTAGGCCACGGGGGGGAAGGCCAGCAGCACGAGCCCGCCGATGACCGCGGCCTGCCGATCCTGCGTGAGAGCGCGCAGGATGAGGCCGACGAAGGCGGCCGCCGCGACCACGCTGAGCCACGAGAGCAGCCGTCCGTACCAGAATGCCGGCCCCCAGAGCCGGCCGAGCGGACTCAGCACCAGCGGGTAGACGGGGGGGTAGTTGCTCACGGTATACGGAGGCGCGGTCAGGTCCGAGCGGTAGAGGCGCTCGAAGCGCCCCAGGCGTCGCGTCTGATCGAGCAGCGGTCCCTCTCCGTAGTCCATCGGATACGGAAAGCGGATGACGCGCGCACCATCGGCCACGAAGAGGCCGGCGGCAGCGACCAGCACCAGGAGGAGGACACCCGCGGGCAACATGGCCGCCAGCGATCTCGCGTCAGGGCGTAAGTGCATGGTATCGGGCCGCGCGAGCAGTTATAGCACCGGCGGGTCGGCACCCCGCCGATGTTCGGAACCCCCGCGAGGACCGCCCCGGCGGAACCCCCACCGCGCTCCTGAGTTTGGAACCGCCTCGGGGGCTGCGTGCTATCATGATCGACAACGATGATCTCCAGGCTGGGCAACCCCTGGACGAGGGAGGTCGGCGAGTGGGTCTAGCCACATTCCTCGAGCGCACCTGGAGCGGTCTCACCGGGCTCGTCAAGCCGCGGTCCGCGGCCACGATGTTCCGGCTCGCCGACCAGTACCGGCACGAGGGCCGCTACGAGGAGGCGGCGGATCTCATCGCGGAGGGACTTCGGGTCTCCCCCAACATCGCGGTCGGGCACCTGCTGGACGCGTACGTCCACGTGGTGTTCCGCGAGATGCCGGCGGCCAAGACCTCGTTCCGACGTGTGCTCTCCCTCGACCCCTATCATCCGCGAGCCCTGTTCGGGCTGGCCCGCATCGCTCTGGAAGAGGGCGACATCGAGGGGTGCCGGCCGTTCCTCGACCGGGCGATCCAGTACTTCCCCGACTTCCCCGAGGCGAAGGCGCTGCAGGAGATGGTCGCGACCTGGTCGGCGCCGGCCGCGGCGTCGGCGGCCACGGTCGGCGCGATCAACACCGAGCGGCTTCGTCTGCCGCAGCACGCGCACGACCTGATCCTCACGCACGCGGACGGCACCCTCGTGTTCGCGCAGGGCAGCGAGGAGCGGCAGCGGCAGCTCTCCCTGCACATGACCCAGGTCTACCGTATCGCCTCCGCCACTCTCGCGCGTGCCGGCCTTGGCGCGATGCGGCGCGGGGTCGTGGAGGGCTCGTCGGAGATGACGTTCATCCGGAGCGATGGCGGGGTGATCCTCGGGGTCGCGCTGCCGCGCGAGACCGAGGTGGGTGCGGGCCTGGTCCAGGTGGGCCGGCTGTGGACCGACCTCAACATCAAGAGCTGAGCGATGGCCGACTCGCAGACCTCGTCCGACTCGACCGGCCCCCACGACTCTGGGGCCGCCGTCCCGCGACCCTCCTCGCGGGCTCAGGCCTTCCGCGAGACGCTCTTCGAGCTGATCCGGCTGGACGGGGTCCGGGGCGGGCTCATCGTGACTCCGGATGGACTCGTCATCACGTCCGAGCTACCACCCCGCTTTCCGGTGGAAGCGCTGGCCGCGCTCGCGGCGACGCTGGGAAGGGAGCTGGAGCTGGGAGCGTCCCGCCTGGACCGCGGCGCCTTCCGGACCGCGCTCTTTTCCGCCGACGATGGGACCGTCTTCGTGGGGGGGAGCCCGGTCGGCTACGTCACGCTGGTTGCGGACCGCAACGTCAACATGGAGGCGGTTCGTACCGCGCTCGGCCGGGCGGTCGACCGCCTGCGCGGCACCTGGCGTACCGCCGGCGCCGCCTGACCTCGGCCTAGCCCAGCGTCACCCGCAGGACTTCCTCGACCGTCGTCACGCCGTCGATTACCTTCTGCAGCGCGTTCTGGCGAAGGGTCTTCATGCCCTGCGAGCACGCCGCGTCCTGGATCTCGTTCGTGGTCGCGTTGCGCAGGATCAGATCGCGGATCTCGGTCGAGATCGGCATGACCTCGTAGATCGCCACCCGGCCCTTCATCCCGGTGAAGTTACAGGTCTGGCATCCCTTGCCCTTGTAGAAGTTGATCGTGCCGAGGCCCTGGGGCACGTGCCCGTACGGCACGAGGCTCTCCTCGGTCGCCTCGTACGGCTCCTTGCAGTCCCGGCAGACGCGCCGCCCGAGCCGCTGGGCCAGGATCAGCTGCAGCGACGAGGAGACCAGGAAGGGCGGAATGCCCATGTCCAGGAGTCGGGCGGGGGTGGACGGGCAATCGTTGGTGTGGAGCGTCGAGAGCACCAGGTGACCGGTCAGCGCGGCGCGGATGCCGATCTGGGCGGTCTCGAGGTCTCGCGTCTCTCCGACGAGGATCACGTCGGGGTCCTGCCGCAGGAAGCTGCGCAGGCACGCCGCGAACGTGCGGCCGATCTCGTCGTTGACCTGGACCTGGTTGACACCCTTCAGGTTGTACTCGACCGGATCCTCCGCGGTCATGATGTTGATGTCCGGCGAATTGATGGTGTGGATCGCCGAGTACAGCGTCGTGGTCTTGCCGGAGCCGGTCGGCCCGGTGATCAGGATCATGCCGTAGGGGCTGTGGATCGCCTTGGTGAACTGCTCCATGCTCCAGGGATCGAAGCCGAGCGCGGTCAGGTCGAGCTGCAGCGCGTCCTTGTCCAGGATACGCATGACCGTCTTCTCGCCGAAGATCGTCGGCAGCGTCGAGACGCGGAAGTCGATCTCGCGCTGGTGGTAGCGCAGCTTGATCCGGCCGTCCTGGGGAAGCCGCCGCTCCGCGATGTCGAGGGTGGCCATGATCTTCACGCGCGACGTCAGCGCGGCCTCGAGGCGCTTGGGCGGGGTCATGATCTCGTGGAGGACGCCGTCGATGCGGAACCGGACTCGGAACACCTTCTCGTAGGGCTCCAGATGGATGTCCGAGGCGCCCCGCCGGATGGCGTCGGTCAAGATCATGTTGATGAGCCGAACCACCGGGGCTTCGTCGGCCGACTCCTTGAGATCGAAGACGTCGGCCTTGGTGAAGGTCTCCTCACCGCCCTCGACGACCTCGACGTCGGTATCGGCCTCCTCGAGCTCGCTCATCATGTCGGTAACGCTAGCCCCGGTCTCGTAGAGCCGCTCGAAGGCCTTGCGGATCGCCGCCTCCGAGGCCACCACCGGCTGGATCTGGAGGCCGGTCATGAAGCCCACATCGTCGAGCGCGAAGACGTTGGTGGGGTCGGCCATCGCAAGCGTGAGGGTATTCCCCATTCGCTTGATCGGCAGCACGCTGTGCTTCTTGGCGATCTGCTCCGGGACGAGCTTCAGTACATCCGGATCCGGGTCGACCTGCGCCACCGTGATCGCGGGGATCGAGTACTGCTTGGACAGGAACGAAACCAGGCTGTCCTCGGTGATGAAGCCGAGGCGGACCAGGATGGTGCCCAGCTTGTCCGCGCTCCCCTTCTGCTCCGCGAGGGCGCGCTGTAGCTGCTCGGTCGTAATGAGCTTCTCGGCCACCAGGCGATCACCGAGCCGGGAGAGGCTACCCTGGCGGCGCTCGCTGGCCACCGCGGCGGCGCTCCGCTTTCCGAGCATGCGCCCGGTCCCGTTGTCCGCCGCGGCCGCCGCGATCGCGTCGAGGTCACCCATCGACGCGGGTCCCGGTGGAGCGGGCGGGGCGATCGGAGCCGCCATCTCCGGCGACGGGGTAACGCTCGCCGACGGTCGCCCGCCCACCGTGCCGGCCAGGCGCGCGACGACGCGGGACAGGTTCTCCCGATCACCGAGCTTGGTGTAGATCTCCTTCAGCGTCTCGAGCGCGCCGGTATCCGAAGGGTTGGCCTCCACGATCATCTCGCAGAG
>DATFAJ010000103.1:0-7378 GCA_035254745.1 Candidatus Methylomirabilota bacterium
CCGCCCGTCTGCCGCGAGCCACTCCTGCTCAACCGGCACCTCGATCTCGTAGGACTGGCCGACGTAGCGCATGTCCGCCCCGTGCCGGAAGGCGACGCGCTCCACCGCGATGCGGTGCTCGGCGACCCACGCGAGCAACTGGGCCTCGAGCACCCCCAGCTCCCCGGCGAGCACGGCCAGGTCGAGCGCGTCGAGGCGGCCCTGCACCGTCCGCACCGCGTCGTTCAGGACGTCGGTGGTGATGGCGCCGAGGGCGCAGAGCGTCCCCGGCGATCGGGGCACGAAGACGGTAGGGATGCCCACGT
This sequence comes from Candidatus Methylomirabilota bacterium, assembly GCA_035254745.1. Classification (GTDB taxonomy): domain Bacteria; phylum Methylomirabilota; class Methylomirabilia; order Rokubacteriales; family CSP1-6; genus CAMLFJ01. The sequence continues at coordinate 306 of DATFAJ010000103.1, forward strand.
CGCGGGCAAGGAGGCTGCCGACCAGCGGGCCCGCGCCGCCGAAGGCCACCAGCGCGAAGTCGCGCGGGTCGACGCCGGCGCGCGAGAGCATCTTGGTGAAGGCGGCGTACATGTTCGACACCGCGACCCGCACCACGCTCTCGGCCGCCTCGTGGAGGCTCATGCCGAGGCGATCCGCGAAGCGCTGCACCGCCTCCTCGGCGAGCGTGCGGTCGAGCCGCATCCGCCCGCCCAGGAAGCGATCGGGGTCGAGGAAGCCGCACACCAGGAAGGCGTCGGAGAGCGTGGCGTCCTTGCCGCCGCGGCCGTAGCACGCGGGCCCCGGCACCGCGCCCGTGCTCTGCGGCCCCACCTTGGGCACGCCGACCTCGTCGACCCACGCGACGGAGCCGCCTCCCGCCCCGATGGCGGTGACCCCCACCACCGGCATCATCACCGGGATGCCCCCGATGTGCTCCGCGGTGCTGTAGCGCGGGCGGCCGTCCTCCACCACCGCGATATCCGCGCTCGTGCCGCCCACGTCGAGCGTGATCAGGTTTCCCAGACCGGCCGCGCCGGCGACGTAGGCCGCTCCGATGACCCCGGACGCCGGGCCGGACAGCAGCGTCGACACCGTCTGCGCCCGCGCCGCCGCCACCGGCATGATGCCGCCGTTGGACTTGGTCACGTAGGGGACCGCGGGCACCGCGCGCGCGGTCAGCGCCGCCTCGAAGCCCTCGAGGTACCGGCGCACCTTCGGCTGCACGTAGGCGTTCGTCACCGCGAGCGCGGTGCGCTCGTACTCGCGCGCTTCCGGCCACACCTCGTGCGAGGCGCTCACCGGCACCCCGGGCGCCGCAGCCTCGGCGAGGGCGCGCGCCCGTCGCTCGTGGGAGGGGTCGCGGTAGGCGTGGATGAAGCTGATCACGAGCCCCTCCACGCCCTGCTCGGCCAGCCGCCCGGCCGCCGCGCTCACCGCGGCCTCGTCCAGCGCGGTGTCGACCCGGCCGTCGGCCCGGAGGCGCTCTCCGACCTCGGCGACGCGCGCCCGCGGGATCAGCGGCTCGGGGCGGTTGCCGTACAGATCGAGCGGGTTCGGCAGACGGAGGCGCTGGATCTCGAGGATGTCCCGGAACCCCTCGGTCACCAGGAGCCCGAGGCGCGCGCCGGTGCGCTGGATGAGCGTGTTCACCGCGATCGTGGTGCCGTGGACCACCACGTCGATGGCGCCCGGATCGACGCCGTGCTCACCCACCAGGCGGTCGAGGCCGTCCTCGACGGCCCGCGCGAAGTGAGGCGGCGTCGACGCCACCTTCAGGCCGGTGATGCGGTAATTCTCCGTGTCGTAGAGCGTGAAATCGGTGAAGGTCCCGCCGATGTCGATGCCGAGCCAGTAGCGTCCCATCAGGGCCGGGCGCGCATCGCGGCCAGGGCCGCGTCGTGGAGCAGCCCGTTGCTCGCGAACACGGTGCTGCCGTAGATCCCCGTGCCTCCGTCCAGGTCGGTGAGCCGTCCGCCGGCTTCCTCGACCACCACCTTGATCGCGGCCACGTCCCACGCCTTCACCGTGGTGGAGAGCGCGATCTCTCCCTGCCCCTCGGCGACCCAGAGGTAGGCCGAGTAGTCGCCGAAGCCGCGCTGCACCTGGGTCCGGTCGACCAGGTTCAGGAAGCCGTCCCAGTACGGGCTCCGGCGCAGGAAGTTCAGCGACGAGTGCACCACCAGCGCGCGCTCGAGCGCGTCCACCGGCGAGACGCGGATCCGCTCGCCGTCGCGGAACGCCCCCTGCCCGCGCCACGCGGTGTGCAGCACGCCGGTGACGGGCTGGAAGATGGCGCCCGCGGTGACCACGCCGTCCTCCTCGAGCCCGATCATCACCGCCCAGGTCGGGATGCGCCGCACGAAGTTCCGCGTGCCGTCGATCGGGTCGATGATGAAGCGCCGGGCGCGCGGCCCGGTCTCGCCGAGCTCCTCGCCGAGCGTGCCGTGATCGGGGCAGCGCGCCCGCAGCACGGCGCCGATGGCCCGCTCGGCCTCGCGATCGGCCTCGGTGACGGGCGACCGGTCGGCCTTGAGCGACACCTCGAACCCGCGCCGGTAGTACTCGAGGGCGACCGCCCCGCCGGCGCGCGCCGCCTCCACCATGGCGTCGAGTCGCGGATCCACGCCCGAGAGCTTACCGCGAAAGCCGACGGCCGAACCGCAATCTCCCGCGACGCCCGCCGACGCTGGTAGACTCGCGGCCAGACCGTGAGCCGCGACCACATGGATGCCCGCCCGCCCGATATTTCCCGACGAGCCTTCACCGCGACCATCGCGGGCGGCCTCCTCACCCGGCCGCTCGTCGTCGGGGCACAGCCCGCGCAGAGGGCGCCGCGGGTCGGCGTGCTCCTGCTGTTCGGGGCGCCGGGGCAACCGAACTCCCTTGTCGATGCCTTCCGCGGCGGCCTGCGCGACCTCGGCTACGTCGAGGGTCAGAACGTGCTCATCGACTATCGATGGGCGGAAGGGCAGGAGCAGCGCCTGCCCGATGCCGCCGCCGATCTCGTCCGGCTCAAGGTCGCGGTGATCGTCACTCCCGGTACGCCCGCGACCCTGGCGGCCAAGACGGCGACGCGTACGATCCCCATCGTGATGACGACCGTGGGCGATCCCGTCGGCAGCGGCATCGTGGCGAGCCTGGCCCGGCCGGGGGGCAACATCACCGGGCTCAGCCTCCTGGACGCGGATCTGGACAGCAAGCGGATCGAGCTCCTGAAGGAAGCCGTCCCGCACCTCACACGGCTCGCCATCCTCTGGAGCGCCAACGACCCGGGGATGACGCTCGCCTTCGGCCGGGTGGAGACGGCGGCCAGGGCGCTGGGATTCGCGCTGCAGAACCTGGCGGTGCGCGAGCCCGCGGAGTTTCCCCGCGCGTTCGAGGCGGCGGGCGCCGGGCGTGCCGAGGCGCTCTTCGTGACGGCGCAGCCGTTCACGAACCAGCACCGGGCCCAGATCCTGGACCTCGTCGCGAAGCATCGGCTCCCCGCGATCTACACGCTGCGGAGCTTCGTGGACGCGGGTGGTCTGATGTCGTACGGCCCGAGCCAGGCCGACCAGTACCGCCGCGCCGCCATCTATGTCGATCGCATCCTGAAGGGCGCCCGGCCGGCGGACCTGCCCGTCGAGCAGCCCACGAAGTTCGACCTGGTCATCAACCTCAAGGCCGCCAGGGCCCTCGGCCTGACCATCCCAACGGGGCTCTTGCAGCGGGCCGATCAGGTGATCGAGTGAGGAGCCTACCCCCTGCCGTGCCGCATCCATCCGAGGAGGATCGTCCATGAGCCGCTCCGAGACCCCGGCCCCCGACGGCCGCCGCTTCCCGCTCCTCACCGAGGCCACCATGACCCCGCGCCAGCGCGAGAGCTATCAGAAGATCGTGTCCGGCCCGCGCAAGGGCGCGAGCGGTCCCTTCAATGCCCTGCTGCGCAGCCCCGAGGCCGCCGACCGCATCCAGATGGTCGGCGAATACGTCCGGTTCCAGAGCAGCATCCCGGCCGCGCTCAACGAGATGGCGATCCTGATCACCGGCCGATTCTGGAGCGCTCAGTTCGAGTTCTGGGCCCACCGCCGACTCGCCCGCACCGCCGGCCTGCCCGACGCGATCATCGACGCGATCGCGGAGGGGCGCCGGCCGGCCGCGATGAGCGAGGACCAGCGCATCGTGTACGACTTCTGCACCGAGCTCTTCCGCGACCGGGCGGTCGCCGACGCCACCTTCAAGGCCGCCAGCGATCGCTTCGGCCCGCAGGGCGTCATCGACCTGATCGCCGCGTCCGGCTATTACTCGATCGTCTCGATGGTCCTGAACGTCGACCGCTACCCGCTGCCGGCGGGCGAGGAGCCCCCGCTCAAGCCGCTCTAGACCGTCTCGTGCGGTGGTCCTTGACAGGGCCCTTCCCGTCTCGTACCTTCCGTGGCCGTCAGAGGTTTTCGCGATCACCGGGAAGTCTCTTGTCATGATGAGCCCTGCTCCTCGAGGGAGAGGTGATGGGTGGCGCCAGACGTCCCCAGCCGGTTCGTGCGGGAGCCCACCGAGGCCGAGCGCTCGGAGCTGATCCGGCTGCGCGAGGCCGGGTCCGGCGCGGGTCGCGCGCGGGCCGCGGTCGTGCTCCTCTCCGCGATGCGCGTGCCGGTGCGCGAGATCGTGGAGCGGCTCGGCCTCTCGCGCCCCACCGTGGCGCACTGGCTCCGGCGCTTCGACCGGTCCGGCGTCACCGGCCTGCTGGATCGCCCTCGGTCCGGGCGACCTCCCCGGATCTCGTCCGAGTTGCTCCGTCACATCACCATGGTCGTGAGCGCCCGGCCCCGGGATCTGGGCATCCAGGGGGCGAGATGGAGTCTGGCGAGGCTGCGGCGGTATCTCGTCCAGACCGGTGCGGTGCCCGTGCTGTCGCTGGAGTCGCTCCGGATCACCCTGAAGCGGGCCGGGCTCAGCCTCGTGGGCTCCCGCGCCGGGCAGATCCAGAAGGGAGTCACCACGATGATTCCGGGCGTCTTTGAGTATCACGCTCCCAGCTCGCTCGGCGAGGCCACCGCGCTCCTCGCGAAGCTGGGCGACGACGCGAAGGTCCTCTCGGGAGGGCAGAGCCTGATCCCGCTGATGAAGCTCCGCCTCGCCGCCCCACACCACTTGGTCGACATCAACGGCCTGCCCGGTCTCGCCTACGTCCGCGAGGACGGCGGCGCGCTCCGCATCGGCGGGCTCACCCGCGAGGCCGACCTCGAGGAGTCCGACGTGGTGAAGAGCCGCTACCCGCTCCTTCTCGACACCTGCAAGGTGATCGCGGACCCGATCGTGCGCAACCTCGCGACGGTCGGCGGCAACCTCGCCCACGGCGATCCCGCCAACGACCACCCGGCCACCATGCTCGCCCTGGGCGCCGAGGTGGTCGCGGTCGGCACCGCGGGCGAGCGCAGGATCCCCATCGGCAGCTTCTTCACCGGCCCCTTCACCACCGCGCTCCGGCCCGACGAGATCGTGGTGGAGATCCGGGTGCCGAGCCCGAAGCCGGGCAGCGGAGGCGCCTACGTGAAGATGGAGCGCAAGGTGGGCGACTTCGCGACCGCCGCGGTGGCGGTGCAGCTCACGCTGGAGGGCGGCGTCTGCCAGGACGTCGGCATCGGCCTCACCAACGTGGGCTCGGTCCCGATCAAGGCGGTGAAGGCGGAGGCCGCGCTGCGGGGCAAGCGGCCCGACGAGGCCGTCATCAAGCAGGCCTCCCAGCTCGCGGCGGAGGCGGCCGACCCGGCCGCGGACCTGCGCGGCTCGGTCGAGTACAAGAAGGACCTGGTGCGGGTGCTGACCGGCCGCGCGCTCCGCCGAGCGATCGAGCGCGCGCAGAAAGGGGCGTGAGCCATGCTGGTCAAGGTCGCGATCAACGGCGAGAAGCACGAAGCGGAGGTGGAGCCGCGCCTCCTGCTGGTGCACCTGATCCGGGAGAACCTGCGGCTCACCGGCACCCACATCGGCTGCGACACCAGCCACTGCGGGGCCTGCACCGTGCTGCTCGACGGGCGGCCGGTGAAGTCCTGCACCGTCTTCGCGGTCCAGGCCCACGGGCGCGAGATCACCACCGTGGAGGGGCTCGAGCAGGACGGCAAGCTCCATCCCCTGCAGGAGGCGTTCATGGCCGAGCACGGCCTGCAGTGCGGCTACTGCACGCCGGGCATGCTGATGACCAGCGTGGCCTTCCTCAAGAAGAACCCCCGGCCCACCGAGGACGACATCCGCCACGCCATCTCGGGCAACCTCTGCCGCTGCACCGGCTACGTGAACATCGTCAAGTCCATCCAGCGCGCGGCGGGCACGCTCCAGGGAGGCGCATGATGCCACCGAAGACCTCGCTCGAAGTCGGCGGGATGGGCCACTCCATCAAGCGGAAGGAAGACCCGCGGTTCATCCGCGGCAAGGGCAACTACGTCGACGACGTGGTGCTGCCCGGCATGCTCTATCTCGACATCGTGCGGAGCCCCTTCGCCCACGCCAAGATCAAGAAGATCGACATCTCGAAGGCGACCGCCATCCCGGGCGTGCTCGCGGTGATCACCGGCCAGGACCTCGCCAAGTACAACCTGCACTGGATGCCGACCCTCATGTCGGACACCCAGATGGTCCTGCCGGTGGAGAAGGTCATGTACCAGGCCCAGGAGGTGGCGGCGGTGCTGGCCACCACCCGCTACGCGGCCGCCGACGGGGTGGCCGCGGTCGAGGTCGAGTACGAGCCGCTGCCGGTGGTGGTCGATCCGAAGAAGGCGCTCGAGCCGGGGGCTCCGGTGCTGCGCACCGACAAGAAGGACAAGAAGGACAACCACATCTGGCACTGGGAGTGGGGCAACCGGACCGAGACCGACCGCGCCTTCACCGAGGCGGACGTGACGGTGAAGCAGGACATCTACATCCCCCGCATCCACGTGGCCTCCATCGAGACGTGCGGTTGCGTGGCCCAGTTCGACAAGGTCAACGGCAAGCTCACGGTGTGGATGACCACGCAGGCGCCCCACGCCATCCGGACCGTCTTCGCGCTCGTGGCCGGGCACGTGGGGCTGTCCGAGGAGAGGATCCGCATCATCTCCCCCGACATCGGAGGCGGCTTCGGGGGCAAGGTGCCGGTGTATCCGGGCTACGTGATCGCGGTCGCGGCGTCGGTGCTGACCGGCAAGCCGGTGAAGTGGATCGAGGACCGCATGGAGAATCTCCAGGCCGACTCGTTCGCCCGCGACTACCACATCACCGCGGAGCTGGCGGCCAAGAAGGACGGGACGCTGACCGCGCTGCGCATCAAGACCCTGGCCGACCACGGCTACACCGACGCGGCCGCGAACCCCTCCAAGTTCCCCGCCGGGCTCTTCCACGTCTGCACCGGCTCCTACGACCTCAAGGCGGCCCACGTCGAGGTGGACGGGGCATACACCAACAAGCCGCCCGGCGGCATCGCCTACCGCTGCTCGTTCCGGGTCACCGAGGCGGTGCACACCATCGAGCGCATGACCGACCTGATGGCGCATCAGTTGGGCATGGATCCGGCCGAGTTCCGCATCAAGAACTTCATCAA